>CAZPAA010000040.1:0-11334 GCA_964584425.1 uncultured Gammaproteobacteria bacterium
TCAGGTCCTGCAAATCCAGTATTAATAATTTGCAGATTTTTTTGACAGGCGAGCGCCGCATCCTGTAATACTTGCGTAAAATCTTGCAGACTGACGGCTTGCGAACAGCTACACGTTAATAAAAAACCGCCGGGCGCCAGCGCCATCAATGCGGCTTTATTGAGCTGTAAATATTTACGTTTTGCATTATTCAAATGTTTGTGCGAAGGCGCAAGTTTTGGAGGATCCAAAATAATTAAATCCATCTTGGGTGATTCAGTTAATGCTTTAAGCGCTTCTTGTTCGATAAAATGGATAGAGAGTTGATTCATCTTTGCATTTTGCTTGGCAAGCTCAATAGCATCACCTGAAGTATCAACACCGGTCACCGAACGTGCACCGCCCAACGCAGCATTCAAAGCAAATCCACCATTAAAACAGCATGCATCAAGTACATTTTTATCTTTCGCAATACTGCGCACCAACAATCGCGTTTCACGCTGGTCACAATAAAATCCAGTTTTTTGCCCTTCAAATGGATTGATTTGATAAGCAATGTCGTTTTCTTTGATTTCCGTCATTGCGAGCGCAGCGTGGCAATCCAGGTTCTGAGTTAAATTTAACAATGACGGTTCAACACCATCTTGCTGCAAAGATTTTTCATTAAATCGCCAAATGATTTTTTTATTTGGAAAATGCTGCAATAATAATTCCTCAATTAAATCTTTTTGCTGGACAACATAAGCTGCGGTAACTTGTGCGACTAAATAATCAGCCAGCACATCAACAGTTAACCCTGAAAATTTATCACCTTCACTATTGATTAAACGATACGCATTGCTTGAATCACTGGGTAGATTTAACCTTTGACGTAAAGTGATGGCATCGATGATACGTTTTGATAATGCTGTTTTTAAATCAGATATAGCGTTGCCTTCGTGTGCCCAGGCGATTAAGCGGATGCGATAAAGCGAGTGGGGGTTGTAAAATCCGTAACCGATGGGATTGTTTTGGGCATCAACGACTTTGACCCATTCGCCTTGTTGGAGGTTTTGTTCGTTTTGTATCGATTTTGGATAGATGATTGGATTGCCTGCGAAGAAGGGTTTTGCTGAGTTTGGATTTAATGTGATGGTTTTCATTTTTTTTGCCTTGGGTGTGCGGGGCTTTTGTCTCTTCATACGCTATAATTTTTTGTATTGTAGCAAAATTGGAGTGAACAATGTTTTTAATTTTATTAACGTATAAACAACCGTTAGAAGTGGTGGATGAATATTTGGTGGCGCATCGGGAGTATTTGGAGAAATGTTATCAGCAGGATTATTTAATTGTTTCAGGACCCAGAAGCCCGCGCACGGGTGGGATTTTGATCTCGCAATTGACGAATCTTGAACAGTTGCAAGAGATTTTGAAAAATGATCCTTTTTCTATTCATGGGATTGCGCATTATGAGATTATTGAATTTACGCCGGTGAAGTATCATAAAGATTTTGCCGCGTTTGTGTAGGTTTAAGTAAATTATAAGAATATTACTTTAAAATACCGCGAGATAACTTACTTGGAGATCCCCGTGGTTAATTTATATGAATTTATATTCTCGACCTGTGGCATTGATGTGAAAGCTTTAAAGCGTTTTCATGATGATTTTTTCTGGGAATTTTCCGGGAATGTGCAGGCGGCTTTTGGCTTTCGTGTGGCTTTAGTGCTGGAAGATAATGATCCACGTATTGCAGACATTATGCGGCATATTGACAGAGAAAAATCACACCTCCAATATGTCGTGATACAAAAGTCGGATATCACCAAATTATCTATTGGCACCTTTGTGGTTGAGAAGGGCGCTGGGAGTGATTGGTTTTTTAAAAAGTTGAGTAGTAAAGAACCACTGAATTTTTCTGGCTGGACAAAAGCAACGCAATTTTTAATGGGTATCGGTGCACCCCATTCTGCAAATCATGCAAACGCTTTTTTTGACGCATTAAAACATATAGCCAGCACTTGTCAAGAAGGGCTTTTGAAAAATGCAGGAGTCAAACAAACCCTGCATGAAAAAGTGGTCACACCACTGGTACAGTGGGTTTCGCAGCACCAGCAATCGGATGACACCTTATCGGCACTAACACCCAAAGTGCAAGAGAAAACTATTTTTTATCAAATGATCGCTTATCAGGTGGCACAGCTGTGCTTACAATTAAAATTTAAACATCAAGAAACTTTAATAAATGATGATGAAGAACTAAAGCTTATTACTAAACATGCGCAAAAAATTTATCAAGCCTTGCAATTATTTGTTTTAAATGAGCCTTTGGTTAATGCTGAGCCTATTCATCAAGCTTTTTCTGCATTGGTAGAAATACTCAACATAGATTTAACGAAAGTCCCCTATCCTGCCTCTCTCAAAGCAGTATTCACTTCTATTATTAATAAATTATCTGCAGATAGAGAAGGTGCAACGCGCAATCAAGATTTAGAGCGCTACAAACACTTTATAGGATTACAAAATATACAAACGCAAGGACAATTTGAAGCTTGGGTAAAAAGAGCACCGCAAGGGACTACGAGTACAACCCAAGGTACCTTAGCGCAGTTTGGCATTGGGGTTAATCATCAAGCTTATGCCCTATTGGTAGCGCAAATCAAATGGGAAGAATTACAAGTGGATGAAGGGGTTATGATCATGCAAGTGTGCAGCATTGTTAGAGTTTACGCTGATTTGCAAGCGCAAGAAAAAGTTACAGCAGCATTAGGTACAGCGCAACTCTGCGGTATCATTTTGCCGGAAAATATTCAGGTGGCGTATACAATGGTGGAGAATAAATTTAATCATGCGGCAGGTAAAATTAAAGCAGAGGATTATGCCAATCATTTTGCGCAGTTAGCGACGATAGAGATAAGCCCAGCAGCACTGAAACTTTGGCAAGCAGCGGCGCCCAGCCATCTCACCGGGAAATACAAAAACGCGGTGCACAAAATTACTTTGACAGAATTAGCAGAAGTAAGAAAGGCAGACAATACTCATTTGCCACGAGCGATAGGGCATATCAGCATACTAAAACTGACTTCTAACACAATGCAAAATAAAAAATAAAATCCCCCTGGTTAAAGGGGGATTTATCTACTAGAACATGCCTTTTAGATTGGCATAAGGACCACTGAAGATATATGAAATAGAAATTTCCATGCGGCATTATATTGAATTTTATTAAGGAACAAATAGTATAGGACTTACGCAAAACCTTCGTAGGGACGCAACATGTTGCGTCCAAATGCAAGCAAGATCCCTTATCGGGGAGCTCGCCACTTCTGGGACGCAACATGTTGCGTCCCTACGAGAATATCAAGGTTTTGCGTAAATCCTATGATAATCTGATCTATTGGAGATTAGGGGTATTTTGTCCTCACCCCTTCCGCAAAATCGGGCAAGCAGGACGGTAGGCCGATTAAAGTTTTGCCTCATTATCTAAGGAGGCCCGTATCCTTCAGATCCTTCGAGTGAATGCTTTAAACCAAGCTCTGCATAACTTTGCTCCACCCGATAAAAAAGTTACGTTGTTTACAAATCGAAAGGTTTTTCTTGCTTACTATGATATTTATTTATCACCGAGAAAAGATGCGCAATCTTCCGCTACGGCCGCGCACCCAACCTCATTTGTGGTGTTATCACCGAAATTGTGATTGATTTAGGACTTACGCAAAACCTTCGTAGGGACGCAACATGTTGCGTCCAAATGCAGGCAAGATCCCTTATCGGGGAGCTCGCCACTTCTGGGACGCAACATGTTGCGTCCCTACGAGAATATCAAGGTTTTGCGTAAATCCTATGATAATCTGATCTATTGGAGATTAGGGGTATTTTGTCCTCACCCCTTCCGCAAAATCGGGCAAGCAGGACGGTAGGCCGATTAAAGTTTTGCCTCATTATCTAAGGAGGCCCGTATCCTTCAGATCCTTATAAGAATTGACTATATGCTAGATTAGCATTTAATATTGGGGCAAATCTGCCGTAACCACAAAGAAGATTAAATTATGTATCCATATCAAGATGAGCTCTATTCCGAAAGAGCGGATCAAGTTGCACAAGCCTTGCCTCAAGAAGTACAAACCATCGGCCAAAACTTACCCAATATATATTTGATCGGTGAAGAAATTACACGGCAAGCCTTAAATCATAAAGATATTAATGTAAAGGCTGCCGCTCAGGGTAGTGCCAACAAATACAAGGGTTATATTTTTTGTCCTAAGCTTAATACCTATAAAGGTTTTCGCGAAGCGATTCAAGAAAAGAATAAGTTTGAAATAAATATCATGGGTAAAGCAAATACATTGAAGGGTCCACAAGGCCTGGAGTTGTGCTATCGCTCCAATGTAAAAATTAACCAGATCAGCGCCTCAATTGATTGGATTAAATCATCACGTTATGCAAAATTGCTGTGCAGTGCGCAATGTTTTTACCATATCAGAACCAACAGATTTTACTGGAAAAATGAATATTTACATGGTTTATTTTATCAGAAGATCCTATTTTTCCCTGAATGGAATAGCTATTTTTCGGAGCTCGATCATGCATTATCATCCGAGAATCATTATTATAGAATCCATCTTGAAAAAGAAATTAATTTTCTGTTCAGATTATATATTAAATACCTCGCAGACGGTTGGACTTTAGAACCGAGTGATCGGTATATACTAGAAGGATGGTTTCAATACGACAGTTGGCGGCGATACTTCAATGATTCTTATGATGTGGAGCAGAAAAAAAGAGCAGGCAAAAGCGCGGTTAATGGGCCTCAAAAAGAAAAAACTGATCTGATGCAAGCGTTAGGGCTGGTGCAAATAAACCCTGTTATGCAGCCTGTAACAACGGTTGCAATCACAAAAGATATACCCGTGCAGAAAACACAGCAAGCTAATCCACCTCATGTTGAGACGGGCAATATCAATAATAATGTAACTGAAATCACAGCTACTGACAATGCACCGGTATACGCAAAATTAAAAACAGAAGAAGAAGTAATAAAGGATAATGAAGATGAAGAGGAAAAACAAAAGCAGGAGGAAAAAAAACAAAAACAAGAAATTGCACTAGGTAAAAAAAACAACACGGTGCAGGAAAAACAGGAAAAACAAACAATACAATCACAAGAAGATGAAGAATTCACTTTGGTTAGAGGAAAGTATGATTCTGATGAAGATGAGGAAACGATTTTCGAAAGATCTAAAGAAAGACATGAAGAAAATTTAGCACTTCTTCGCGCTATGAAAGAATGCACAGCTGAGCGCGAAAAGGAAAAGGAAAAAGAAAAAGAAAAAGAAAAAGAAAAAGAAAAAGAAATTTCAGATGAAAATGTAGCATTTGGGTCTCAATCCAATACCAGTCCTTCCACCCAAATTTCTTCAACGAAAACAAAAGCCCGTAAGAAAAGAAAAAATAAATCGCAACATCAGGCATCATCATCGCATCGATCTGATCATGACGATGAAGAAGAGGAAAAGCCACATCAACCAAAGAAAAAACAAGCCGATTTTTTCTGGGACACCTTGGGCAAAATAAAGAAATTTGTCTGCAAACATCCCTTTATGTCGGTGATAGGCGCTTTGTCTGTGGGAGCGATATTGATCGAGCTCGCAGCCAATCGGACTCCTCCAGAACCTCCACCCTTTAGCCACTGTTTAGATAGTTATAAACCGATTTTAGGCAATGCAAATTTGACCGATGCAAAATTGATGGTGCTGCTTGATCGCTCAAATAACCCCAAGGTGAGTCATTGTATTGATGAATTTGATCCAGAAACAGTTCTCTTTCAAAACGTGCCTTTGAGTCAACATTTTGAATGTGGAAAACGCGAATGTATCGGCGCAGATAGCATCACTGTAGAACGTGCGATAAAAGAAAAAAATATTATTTTTGAAATGGATACTTTTACGCAAATAAAAGCAGGTTATGAAAAAAACACAGAGCTTCCTTTGTGGCAATACCAAGAAAGCCTTCTAAACTTTCAGGCACATTTAGCTCAAAGAAAAGCCACGTTGGAAAAACAATATAAATTCTCCGAAGAAAATGTGAATACTACTATTGATTATAAAAATAGTATTGAACAAGATGATTATCGCAAAAATTTAGTTATTCAAAGACATGTTAAATATTTATTGAAACAAATCAGAAAAAACACCGTTAACAACATCAATGCTTTGTTTAAAAAATATCGAGCGGTATTTGAGCCAAAAGAAGAAGAATACAACCCCAGCCCCGATGAGCTGAGTAGTCGAATGAATGCTTTAAATCAAGCTTTGCTAGATTATGTACCCCCGGATAAAAAAGTCACGATCATTGCAAATCGGAATGTTTTTCTTCATTTCTATGAACTTTATTTATCACCGGAAAAACTTAAGGATTGCCCTAATGCGAATGATGGAGTACATCCGTATGTGGTGTTAGAGCCGAAGTAGACCCTCTCCCACAAATAGGAGAGGGAATAATTTAATGGGGAACATTATTCTTGAGTTTTTTCTTCAGAACTTTTATCAGTGTTTTTTTCATGTTCTTCACATGCGAAGACGGCAGAGACTAAACCGAAAGATAACATTAACACAGCGATTATTGATTTCATTTTGATGCTCCTTTTTTTGATTAACAATGCGATTTAATTATTGAACCCCTCATCCGCACTAAAGGGCACCTTCTCCTGGGGGGAGAAGGGTTATCACTCCCACTCAATTGTTGCGGGGGGTTTACTTGAAATATCGTACGTCACTCGAGAGATGCCTTTAATTTCATTAATAATGCGATTTGATACCGTTGCTAATAATTCATAGGGTAATTGCGCCCAATGTGCGGTCATGAAGTCTTGGGTTTGTACCGCGCGTAGTGCAACAACGTAATCGTAACAACGATCATCACCCATCACTGCGACTGATTTAACCGGCATAAATACCACGAAGGCTTGGCTGACTTTTTCATACCAACCGGATTGACGTAATTCTTCCAAGAAAATCGCATCGGCTTTGCGTAATAATTCTATATATTCTGGCTTGATTTCACCTAAAATACGCACCGCTAAACCCGGCCCCGGGAAAGGATGATTAAAAACCATATCGCTGGGCAAACCTAATTCTAAGCCAATTTTGCGCACTTCATCTTTAAATAATTCACGCAACGGTTCCAGTATTTTTAACGACATGCGCTCGGGTAAACCGCCGACATTGTGGTGCGATTTAATTAAATGCGATTTACCAAAATTAGCTTTTGCGGATTCAATCACATCTGAATAAATCGTGCCTTGCGCTAACCATTTGGCCTTTGTTAATTTTTTTGCATGTTGCTCAAATACATCTACAAATAATTTACCAATGGTTTTGCGCTTCTCTTCTGGATCAATAATATTCTTAAGTTCGGTGTAAAATAAATCTTTGGCATCAACACAAAGTACCCGGATACCCATATTTTTTTCCATGATCGCGAGCACATTTTCCACTTCATTTAAGCGCAATAAACCGGTATCGACTAACACGCAGTGTAATTGTGGACCTATCGCACGGTGTAATAATGCGGCGCAGACTGCAGAGTCAACCCCGCCGGATAAGCCTAAGATCACCGCATCATTGCCTACTTGTTGCGCAATGTTTGCAATGCTGTTCTCGATAATATTGCTCGCTTGCCATAACGCTTTACACTCACAAATTGCCAGCACAAATCGCGCTAAAATACGCTGACCTTGTTTAGTGTGCGAAACTTCAGGATGAAATTGTAAGCCATAAAATTTGCGCGATTCATCGGCCATGGCGGCAAATGGCGCGTTGCTGGAAAAAGCAATGCGCTGAAATCCTGTGGGGAGGCTGTCGACTTTATCGCCATGGCTCATCCACACATCTAAAAAGGCTTGCCCTGCTTCATCAACATGATCTTCAATATCTGTTAATAACGCACTGTGAGATTCTAATGACACCAAAGCGGAACCATATTCACGTTTAGATGATGTTGATACTTGCCCACCTAATTGTGCCGCCATGGTTTGCATACCATAGCAAATACCTAATACGGGGCACCCTAAGGAAAATACGACTGAAGGTGCCCGTGGCGAAGTCGCAAGCGTTGTGGTTTTAGGACCGCCCGATAAAATAATCCCTTTCGGCGCAAATTGTTTAATTGCATCATCGTCTTTATCAAAGGGGTGCACCTCGCAATAAACGCCTAATTCGCGCACACGTCTTGCAATCACTTGGGTATATTGTGAGCCAAAATCTAAAATTAAAATCCGATCATGAAAATCATTAATCATAAACTATCCGTTTGGTAATTCGGCGCTTCTTTGGTGATGGTGACATCATGTACGTGGCTCTCTTTGATGCCAGCGCTGGTGACGCGGATAAAGCTGGTTTTTGTACGTAAATCCGTAATGGTATGAGACCCGGTGTAACCCATGCCTGCACGCAGGCCACCTAACAATTGTTGAATGATCCCCAAAATTGCCCCTTTATACGGTACCCGCCCTTCAATACCTTCCGGTACGAGCTTATCGCTTTTATTTGTACTTTGAAAATAGCGATCACTGGATCCATAAATTTGACTCATCGCGCCTAATGATCCCATACCGCGATAGGATTTATACGAACGGCCTTGATAAAATTCAACTTGCCCAGGGGCTTCTTCAGTCCCTGCAAATAATCCACCAATCATGATCGTATGCGCACCGGCTGCAATGGCTTTGGCAATATCGCCTGAATGCCTGATGCCACCATCGGCGATCACACATACTTTAGTTTTTTTCAATGCTTGTGTCACTTCATGAATCGCAGTAATTTGCGGCATGCCAACACCCGCAATGATCCGCGTTGTACAAATCGAACCGGGACCAATCCCAACTTTCACTGCATCAGCGCCGGCTTTTGCAAGTGCAAGCGCAGCTTCACCCGTCGCAATATTCCCGCCAATCACATCAATATGCGGATAATGTTTTTTCACCCAAGTCACACGATCGAGCACGCCTTGTGCGTGTCCATGTGCGGTATCGACGACTAGAATATCAACGCCCGCTTCGACTAAAGCCATCACCCGTTCTTCAGTGCCCATGCCAACGCCAATCGCAGCGCCTACACGCAGCTGCCCACGAGCGTCTTTACAGGCCAGCGGTTTATCTTTGGCTTTTTGAATGTCTTTCACTGTGATGAGTCCGGTTAAATTAAAGTGATCATCCACTACCAACATTTTTTCGATGCGATGATGATGTAATAATCCCAATACGGTTGCTTCATCTGTGCCTTCTGGCACGGTCACTAATTTATCTTGCCCGGTCATAATGTGTGACACTTGCGCATCTAATTTATTTTCAAAACGAATATCGCGATTGGTGACGATTCCAACCAATTTTTTATTTTCAACCACCGGCACGCCGGAGATATTATATTTTTCAATCAACTGTAATAATTCACGCACCGTCGTTTGCGGGGAGATTGTAATCGGATTACGAATAATCCCACTTTCATATTTCTTTACTTGTTTTACTTCATGCGCTTGCTGCTCTATCGATAAATTTTTATGAATGACCCCAAGTCCCCCTTCTTGCGCCAAAGCAATCGCTAAGCGTGCCTCGGTGACCGTATCCATCGCGGAAGACAGTAAAGGAATGTTCAACATAATATTCTGAGTTAACGAGGTGGATAAATCAGCTTGCGCGGGCGTTAAAGTTGAATGCCTAGGGACAAGAAGGACATCATCAAAGGTCAAGGCTACTTCTGTGGGTAGTGTTGTGCTCATCGTTCATCCTATTAGATAGATAGGCTAAGAAAGCTGTTTATGATAGCATAACTTGCTTATGACCACACAACCGATTTACAGCGTCTCTACCCTCAATAAAAGTGCACGCATACTCCTTGAAGAAGGCCTAGGCACAATTTGGGTTGAAGGGGAAATCTCCAACTTCGTCAGAGCAAGCTCTGGCCATATTTACTTTTCCCTCAAAGATGAAAATGCACAAATCCGCTGTGCTTATTTTAAAGGCCGGCGGAACCAGCAAAACAACTGGGCGCAAGGCATGCACGTTTTAGCCTGTGGAAAAGTAAGCCTTTATGAACCGCGGGGTGATTTTCAGCTGATTGTTGAATATGTAGAGGAAGCCGGCCTAGGCGCCCTACAAAAAGCCTTTGAAGCGCTGAAAGTGAAGCTTGAGGCCGAAGGTTTATTCGATTCAGCACATAAAAAACCCCTACCCGCTTACCCAAAATGCTTAGGCGTAATCACTTCCCCAACCGGCGCCGCCATTCGAGATATTTTGCATGTTTTAGAACGCCGTTACCCTATTCTTCCAGTGATTATTTATCCAACCCTCGTCCAAGGCACCAGCGCCGCGGGGCAAATTGCAAAAGCGATAGCGAGTGCTAATCAGCATCAATGTTGTGATGTACTGATTGTTGCGAGGGGTGGTGGCTCTCTTGAAGATTTATGGCCGTTTAATGAAGAAATCGTTGCGAAAGCGATTTTTAATAGTGAAATTCCGATTATTAGTGGCGTGGGACATGAGATTGATTTCACCATCGCAGATTTTGTAGCAGACGTGCGCGCACCTACCCCTTCAGCTGCAGCAGAATTAGTCAGCCCAGATGGCGATGCTTTGCTGGAATATACCGAGCAAATCAACGATAGATTGCTTGCGCTGATACAACATCAACTTCGATTTAAACAACATTATTTGCACAGTTTAACCCAAAGATTGCGACACCCGCGGGAGCGATTACAATATTTTGCACAGAAATTAGATGACCAAACCCATCGTTTGCAACAAACTTGGCATAAACTCGTGACTAAACGTCAGCATCATTTGGGCTTATTAATTCAAACCTTACAAACGTTGAGTCCAGTGGCAACATTGCAACGCGGTTATGCGATTGTTAGAAATGAACAGGGGGAGATTATTCGAAAGCGAGCTCAGGTGAGATCTCGTGATAAGATTTTTACTCGGGTGAGTGAGGGGGAGATTGTGAGTTGGGTGGATTGAAGAGGCAAAACTCTAATCGGGCCTACCGTCCAAACGGGCTCCGGTCCGGAGGTTTTGTTTGGGGCATGCGCCCCAAAACAAAACCTCCGGCCACCCGTTTGGCTCATTTACGAGGTGAGAGTTTTGCACTTTATCTTGATATAAGATGCCCGCCCCGTCATTGCGAGCGCAGCGAAGCAATCCAGGCGAAATTTATCCCATCAAGCAAAAGCTGTAATTAAAGATCTCACCTGGATTGCTTCGCTGCGCTCGCAATGACGGGGGAGCTTAATATCTCTTAATAAAAGTGCAAAACTCTTCCCACTGAGAATGGTTCCAAACGGGTGGCCGGAGGTTTTGTTTTGGGGCGCATGCCCCAAAACAAAAC
>CAZPAA010000041.1:0-11334 GCA_964584425.1 uncultured Gammaproteobacteria bacterium
CATTGTGGCTCGTTTACATCGGACTCACTTTAACCTGCATTCTTGCCTATTGGCTAGGTGGTATGAGCTTATTTGATGCTGTCTGTTTTGCATTTGGCACAATTTCAACCGGGGGGTTTGCGCCGTATGATGATAGTTTTATTTTTGATCAAATTTCGTTGCAACTGATTGCGATTGTATTTATGACGATGGGCGCGCTGAATTTCTCGTTACATTTTTTAGCGTTTCGGCAAGGACAATTTTTAAGTTATTTTCAAGATGCAGAAGTGAAAGTATTTTTTACGATTCAACTGGTAGTATTTTTACTCTGCGCTGCAATTATTTTTGACCAAACCACGATACTTGAACCCTTTCGCTCGGGTGTTGAAATTTTATTCCAAGTGATCTCGATTAGCACCACGACCGGCTATACCATTACCACGTTTCATTTATGGCCGAGCTTTCTGCCCTTTTTGGTATTATTTGCTGCATTAGTCGGTGGCTGTTCCGGCTCGACAGCGGGCGGCATTCGCGTGGTGCGGATGATTTTAATTTTAAAACAAGGTTGGCGTGAAATATATCGCCTGATTCATCCTAAAGGTTATTTTTTATTAAAACTGAATAAAAAAGTCGTCTCCTCTCGCGTCAGTGATGCAGTATGGGGATTTGTGGGCGTTTATTTCAGCCTTTTTTTAGTGCTGATGTTTGCGCTGATGTTTTTTGGTTTGGATTTTGTCACTGCATTTAGTGCATTGGTAGGCGCAATCACCACCATGGGCCCGGGCTTGGGTAAAGTAGCGTTTAATTATGCAGAGATTTCGAATGAAGCGAAAATAACACTCACTTTTGCTATGCTGTTAGGCCGCTTAGAATTATTTAGTATTTTAGTATTATTAACCCCGGCTTTCTGGAGAAAGTAATGATCACCAAACGCTTGATTCAATTCTTATTCACTTTGTGTTTACTCGTGGTATTAACTGCCGTGGGACTGATATTATTTGTGGATCCAAATCGTTATAAAGATTTTATTGTCAGCAAAGCTTCAGAACAATTGCAACGCCCGATTGCAATCAATGGCGATATTGAATGGCGCTTTTGGCCGCGCTTAGGTCTTGGGCTTGAAGGTGTACAAATTGGCCAACAAAATAGCAAAGATCCACTCGCCGACATTGGAAAAATGAGTCTTTATGCACAACTTCGGCCGCTGCTACACAAACAACTTGAGGTTGATAAACTCATTATGCAAAATGCGGTATTTTATTTACCCAATCAAATTCATTTAAATATCGATGAACTTGATACGGCATTACATCTTGAGCCAAAAAATCATTATTATGAAGCCACTGAAGGTTCGGTAAAAATGAGCGTCAAGGGTTTAGATGGTCTTGCAGAAGCGCAAACTATCAATTTAACTTTTGATAAAATATTGGCCGATAAAAATAATGAGCAAATCAGCGCGAATAATCTTAAAGCGAAAATTTTTGACGGGGAATTATTTATCAATGGCACTGCAACACACCTAGATAAAACCCCAAGCCTTGAAGGTAAAATCACTGCGCACAATCTCAATCCTAGACTGATCGCACAAACTTTTGGCTATCCTGTTTTACCTTCGAATGATGCGGTGCTTAAAAAGCTTGATCTAGATGCCACTTTTAAAAATGCTGCAGATGGTTTTGCAATGCAACCTTTTAATGCGCAACTAGATGAGAGCAAAATCACTGGGGATATCCATATTCATTCTCTCAATACGCCGGATGTTACATTTAATTTTAACATCGACAAGATCAATCTTGATCATTATTTTGCTAAAAAAGAAGCCTCTAGTATTTCAGCAGCTGGAAATACTCCTGCTGAAAAAAAATTCGAGAAAAAATATCCGATCAAAGCCGAAGGGACACTGACCATTGATGAATTGATTGTCTCGGGTTTAACCCTGACCCAAACACAAGCAAATCTCGCAGCCAACAATAATATTATTCGAGTCGATCCACTCAAAACGAATCTTTATTTAGGCACATTGGAAACGATTACAGTTGTTAATCTGCAACAAGCCACTCCTCATTGGGATATCAATGCCACCTTGAATAAAGTTGATATTGGACCTTTTTTAAAAGCCCTTATCAAGCATGATCAAATCACCGGCCAATTTAATATGAATACAAAAATCAGTGCAAATGGATCAAGTGCGCATGATTTTATCAATAGTTTAAATGGCAATGCAGCAATGACGCTTGAGAATGGGATCATCAGAGGCGTTGATTTTGGCTATTGGTTAACCGTGGGCGAGTCCATGTTACAAGCGCATAAAATAATTGAGGTGGCCACGGCGCCGCTGGAAGCCATTATTGCGCATGATAATCAAAAGCAAACGCCTTTTCAAAAAATCTGGGGCACATTTCAAATCAATCAAGGCATTTTAAATAATCAAGATTTGGTTATGACCAGTGATCAACTTTATACCACGGGCCAAGGTATCGTTGATTTGCCAAAACACCAAATTGATTACGCACTTCGCATTTCACGCGCGCAAAATCAGGGTGCACAAGTTCCACTTAAAATCAGAGGTGATTTAAGTAAACCCAAAATAGGTATTGATCCATCTGGCATTCAAGGACTGCTTGTTACTGGCACGAAAACTGGAATACAAGATACGATTAATCAGGCAGCACCGTTAACCGATACTTTAACTAATACATTGAAAGGCATTTTAGGCAAGTGACCAGCGTGCTATCTAAAAAACTGATCCCCTGGCAAATTCAGCACGGGCGCCACGATCTCCCTTGGCAATACAATCCAACGCCTTATCGTGTGTGGATTTCTGAGATCATGTTACAACAAACGCAAGTTGAAACTGTTAAAGCGTATTATGTACGTTTTATGCATCGCTTCCCCGCACTCGATGATTTAGCACACGCAGTAGAAGATGAGGTGTTGCAATTATGGACCGGTTTAGGTTATTACGCGCGCGCGCGACATTTGCATCGCGCTGCAAAAATAATTGTGAATGATTATCAAGGGCAATTTCCAGATACGTTAGATGAACTTGTTAAATTACCCGGCATTGGTCGCTCGACCGCCGGCGCGATTTTGTCACTGGGTATGCATCAATCTGCGGTGATATTAGATGGTAACGTGAAACGTGTACTCACGCGTTTTCATGCAATTAAATCCTGGCCCGGTGAAACAAAAGTGCTGCAACAATTATGGGAATTGGCGAGCGCGCATACGCCACGAAAAGATGCGCATATTTATAATCAGGCACTGATGGATTTAGGCGCAATGATTTGCACGCGCAAAGCACCCAAGTGCCCACTGTGTCCGCTCCGAAAAAATTGTTTAGCATACGCACAAAAAATTCAAGAAAATATTCCAAAGCCTAAACCTAAAAAAACATTGCCAGAAAAACACGGTTTTATCCTGATTTTATTCCACAAAAAACAAAATGCGATCTTATTAGAAAAACGCCCAGCGCCTGGGATTTGGGGCGGGCTTTGGAGTTTCCCGGAATGTCCAAAGCCAGGCAAACGTCTTGATGCTTTTTTACCTAGGGATGCTACATATACACACAATGGCGAAGCCCATGCACACACCTTCACGCATTATCGCTGGCACCTCACGCCTGTCTTTGCAAAATCCTCACGCGGGCAAGTGCTGGGGGATGGTGAATATATGTGGTATAAGCTTGATCATTCAACCCCTATTGCTCTCGCCGCACCGGTGAAACATTTTACTAAAGGTGTATAGGTCAATATAAATCTGAAACCTTGGTTAAACGTTGCCATCAGATTTTAGAAAATTCCTAATTCTTAGTTTATCTTCTTTTTCTCAGCGGTTTCAATTTTGGATAGGCGATCCCTACAAAATAATCATCTAACCTCGAAGGCCGCAGGCCTTATAGTTTTTAGCCCAGGGTCTAGGCACGTCTCGTGCCGTAACCCTGGGGATATTTGACAAAATAGAATTAGCGCTGAAAGCGCGCAAGCTCCAAGTTTGATTGACAATACCTTTCATAAACTTCATTAACCTTTAGAAAGGAAAGACAATTTAAGCAATCTCAGACAATGTTGCCACCTGCGGCACATTAAACTTTTGCACACACTCTAAAACCACCTTCCCATAACGTTTTAATTTCTCATGCCCTATCCCATTGATGTTTAGCAATGCGGCTTCGGTTTTAGGCAGGTGTACACAAATTTCGATGAGCGTTTTATCATGGAAAATCATAAACGGTGGTATGCCACCTTGACTTGCTATTTGTTTACGTAGCGAAGAAAGCTCTGCAAATAGAGCTTTATCATAATCCATAGCCTCGGTTTTTGACTTGACTTTTTTAGTGCTGATGTTTTTCTTGCGAAATTGGATCGGTATTCTTTCTTTTAAGATCTGCGCACTCAAATCGGTTAATTGCAACACCGGAAACCCATCGTCTGAAAATTGTAAATAACCTTGATTGACCAAGCTTAAAATATAATATTGTAATTCCTGTTGCGCACATTCTGACATGATGCCATAAGTAGACAGTTCATGATGATGGCGTTCCATCACATTTTTATTTTTAGAGCCACGCAATACATCGATCACATGTTTCATCCCAAAGCGAGATCGCAGGCGATACACACATGAAAGAATTTTTTGTGAAAAAATAGTGCCGTCTATCACTTGCGTTTCTGATAAACAATTATCACACGATTCGCAATTATCACGTTCATATTTTTCAGAGAAATAATCAAGTAACTCATATCTGCGACAACGTAACGATGCACAAAATTTAAACATTTTTTCAGGCATCAGAGGCGCATCTTTCGCTAAGTGTTTTTGTAATAATAAATCTTGATAATGATAAAGCATCATACATTCAGCCGGTAAACCATCTCGTCCCGCACGACCTATTTCTTGATAATATTGCTCGATGCTTTTCGGCATATTCGCATGAAATACAAACCGAATATTAGATTTATGCACGCCCATCCCAAATGCGACGGTGGCTACTACAATTTGTATATCATCATTAATAAAGGCGCGCTGTGCCTCATATCGCATCTCATCAGAAAGACCCGCATGATACTTTGTAACCGATTTCCCTTTTGATTTTAATAATTCATAGATCTCATCGACTTTTTTACGAGTGCCCGCATAAATAATCCCAGACTCATCGGGATGTTTGTCCAAAAATTCCAGCAATTGATTGTCTAAATTCATCCGCTCGGTAATACGAATGGTTAAATTTTTTCGATCAAAACTACTTTGAATATGATGTGCCGAAGGTATTTTTAAATGCTGGCAAATACTCCCATTCACTTTTTTTGTGGCGGTCGCAGTAAAAGCCGCGATCGCTTTATTCGGGAAGCGTTTTTTTAATAAGGATAATTGTTGATACTCCGGACGAAAATCATGCCCCCATTCAGAAATACAATGCGCTTCATCCACTACAAAAAAACTAATATCCGCGCGGAGAAGACAGTTTAAAAATCCCTCTTGCACCAAACGCTCCGGCGCAACGTAAATCAATTGGTATTGGTTTAAATCAGATAAAATCTCATCAATTGCCGCCCAAGGTAGCGTGCTATTCACATAAGCCGCACGTATGCCTTGTTGCTTTAAAAAATCCACCTGATCTTGCATCAGGGCAATCAGGGGAGAAATCACAATGCACACCCCCTGAGATATCACCGCGGGGAGCTGAAAACAAAGCGACTTGCCAGCACCAGTCGGCAATACGGCCAGTACATCCTCGCCATTTAAAATATGATCAATAATTTGTGCTTGATTGGGACGAAAGGCATCATAGCCAAAATAGTGCTTAAGGGCGGTTAACTTATCCATGTTATTTCCTTTATTTTTATCCTGCAGGCACGTAGTGTACCCCATTCTATACCCTGAAACACCCCCCTAGCCCTTGCAATAGGGCCATTTTTTTGATATAAAGGCCCCTCTACTGAAGGAGATTAACCATGGGTGCTCATTGTCAAGTCACTGGCAAAACAGCGATGTCCGGGAATAACGTTTCCCACGCACGTAATCATACTAAAAGACGCTTTTTGCCAAATTTAAAAATTCACAAATTTTGGGTCGAAGCGATGCAACGCTTTGTTAGATTAAGAGTTTCTGCAAATGGCATGCGGACCATTGATAAACGTGGGATTGAGCAAGTCTTGCTTGATATTCACTCTCGAGGCGAAAAAATCACTGGGATTAATGTGGACGCCCTCAAGGCTTCCGTAAAGGAGAAGGTCAATGGCTAAGCTCGTACGTCTTAAATCAACCGCCGGGACCGGTCATTTTTATACCACTAAAAAGAATGAGCGCGACCCTGATAAATTACTCTTGAAGAAATATGACCCCATCATACGTAAGCATGTGGAATATAAAGAAGATAAGATCTAGTACTTATCAAACTAAAAAAGAGGCCTAGCGCCTCTTTTTTTATGTACGTCTGTTTCACCCATAAAAAAACCCCAAACAGAGTTTGGGGTTCAAAGCTTGTACTTCAATGTACAAGTATGCAGGAGATAGGCATTGTATTACACCCTGGCAGCCAATGCAATAGCCCGCACAAAAATTTTGGACTTGAATGCGTGCGCTCAAATCGGTATACTCGCTGGCGCAAATAGAAAGATATTTAAGTAAGGGTGCGAAGTGTTATTGAATGTTGGCCGTACTGCAGCAATAAAAATTCTAATGGTCCAGCTGTCCATTACACTGATAGCGGCATTGGGCTACGGTGTTTACCAAGGTATTGGCGGCGCTTATTCTGCACTTTGGGGCGGTTTGACCTGTGTCATTGCTAACTTTTTCTTCTTCCGTAAAGCCTTTAAATTTGCCGGGGCACAGGCTGCGCAACAAATCATGCGTGGTTTTATGTTCGGTCAATTAGGCAAATTTGTCATTACAGTGGGTCTATTTGCATTGGCATTTGTAGTTGGGTATATTCAGCCCCTACCTTTATTTTTAGGTTATATTTTTGCGCAAGCGGCCTTCTGGCTTGCCCCGGTTTATTTAAAGCAACGAGTGACTGTGAATGAGTAGTTCCAACGCCCCCATGACCTCTACCGAATATATTCAACATCACCTGGTGAATTTGACTTGGGGTGAAGGTTTTTGGGCCATCCATTTGGACAGTATTTTTATCTCTCTGACTTTGGGTCTTCTATTTATTTTTGGCTTTCATTATGCGGCGCGTAAAGCGATCAGCGGTGTGCCTGGTAAATGGCAATGTTTTGTGGAGATGATGGTTGGGTTTGTGGATACTCAGGTTCGCGATAGTTTTCATGGTAATAATACTTGGTTGGCGCCCTTAGCGTTGACGATTTTTATCTGGGTATTTTTAATGAATTTAATCGATTTATTACCCGTCGATTTATTACCGATGATTGCCTATTCGATGGGCTTTGGTTATTTCCGTGCAGTGCCTACCGCGGATATTAATGTCACGTTGGGGATGTCACTTACTGTATTTTGCTTAATTATTTTCTCTCATATTCGCGCCAAAGGGGCTAAGGGTTTTGCAAAAGATGTGGCTAATCATCCTTTTGGGCCTAAATTGATGCCTTTTAATATTGTGATGCGGATTGTTGAGGAGTTGGCTAAGCCTACTTCGTTGGCTTTACGTTTATTTGGGAATTTATACGCGGGTGAATTAATTTTTATTTTGATTGCGGCGTTGGTGCCTTGGATGTTTCAGTGGACTTTGGGCGGCATTTGGGCGATTTTTCACATTTTAGTGATCACGTTGCAAGCGTTTATTTTTATGATGTTGACGATTGTTTATATTAGTATGGCGCATGAGCATCATTAGATTGTTTATGTAAAGGTGTTTACGCAAATGTGGTTCCCCCTTTGAAAAAGGGGGTGCCCGCTTCGGGCGGGGGATTTTGAGATATTGGTTTGCACGCAGAAATCTCAAAATCCACCCCCCTTTTCCAAAGGGGGACCTACTCGAGGCTTTTGCTGAATGAATTTTGTTTCTTGTTATTTTTTTTCAATTGTCTTTTTATTTTAGGAGTGAGAGATGGATGCATTATCCCCAGAAGCGATACATTTATTAGCCACCTTGACTGCTGACATTCAAAAAGTGACTGCGATTGCAGTTGCGATTTTGATTAGTTGCGGTGCGATTGGTACGGCGCTTGGATTTGGTATTTTAGGCGGTAAGTTTCTTGAGAGTGCTGCGCGTCAGCCTGAGACTGTGCCTATGTTACAAATCAAGATGTTTATTATTGCAGGTTTGTTAGATGCGGTGTCGATGATCGGTGTTGGTATTGCGTTGTTGTTTACTTTCGCAAACCCATTTATTGGTGCGGTGCGCGCTGCATTTGGTCTCTAACATTTAAAGGTGTGACGTGAACTTAAATTTAACACTCTTAGGGCAAGCCATTACATTTGGTATTTTCATCTGGTTTACGATGAAATTTGTTTGGCCGCCGATTATGAAAGCCATTAGCGATCGTCAAAAACAGATTGCCGATGGTTTGGCGGCGGCGCAGCAAGGCCAAGACAGTTTAGCGCAAGCACATATTGTCGCGAATGAAGAACTTTCGACCGCGCGTAAAAAAGCGGCGGAAATTCTTGATAGTGCACACAAACGTGCTGAGCAAATGATTGGCCATGCGCAAGAAAAGGCTCAGGCTGAAGGTGCGCGTTTGCTGTCACAAGCTACAGTGCAAATTGAGCAAGAAATGCAGCAAGCACGTGAAAAACTTCAGCGTGAAATTGCGCAAATTGCGATTGCTGGCGCACAAAAATTATTAGAGCGCAGTGTCGATGAAAAGGCACAGCAAGAACTCATCGATAAATTTGCACAGGGAATTTAACCATTATGTCGAGTACGATGACTTTGGCCAGACCCTATGCAAAAGCGGCGTATCTTGCGGCGAAAGAGGCTGGGCAAGTTTCACTGTGGTCAAAAGCTTTAGAGCAATTGGCGCAATGGATTAAGCAAAAAGAAGTTCATACCATTATCAAAAATCCTTTGATTGAAAAAGAAGGGGTGGTGAATTTCTTAATGGAATGCGCTTCAATCAATGATCCACAAATTAAAAACTTTTTAACTTTGCTGGCGCAATATCATCGCTTAGATTTACTTAGCGATATTTATGTTTTATTTCTGGCACTCCATCATCATGATGAAAAAGTCTTGGATGCGAAATTTATTACACCGATTCCCCTCTCGCAAGCCAATTTAGATAAAGTTAAAGCGCGCTTAGAACAACGTTTTAATCGCACCATTCATCTCACCACACACATTGACCCCTCATTAATTGGCGGCGGCATTGTGAAAGTGGGCGATCAAGTGATCGATGGATCACTCAAGAGCAAATTAAACGATTTAACCAAACATTTATTAACAGTTGAGGGCACACATGCAACTTAATCCGATCGAAATGAGCGATGTCATCAAAAAACGTATTGAAGATTTTAAATCAACGACCCAAACACGCACCGAAGGTCGTATTGTCACCTTAGCCGATGGTATTGCCACGGTTTATGGCTTACAAAATGTAATGACCGGTGAAATGGTGGAACTACCCGGCAACACCTTTGGCTTAGCGTTAAATTTAGAGCGCGATGTGGTCGGTGTTGTGGTGTTAGGTGAATATGATCATTTATCAGAAGGCGATACCGTGCGCTGCACCGGTCGTATTCTCGAAGTCCCTGTGGGTGATGCTTTATTAGGTCGTGTGGTCAATGCATTAGGCCAACCGATTGATGGTAAAGGTCCGATTGCCACGACGCAAACTTCTGCTATTGAAAAAGTCGCGCCTGGCGTTATCGACAGACAATCGGTCAGCCAACCGCTGCAAACTGGATTAAAATCCATCGATGCGATGACACCCGTCGGTCGTGGTCAGCGTGAATTGATTATCGGTGATAGACAAACGGGTAAAACCGCAGTTGCGATTGATACCATCATCAATCAAAAAGGCACCGGCGTAAAATGTATTTATGTTGCTGTGGGGCAAAAAGCTTCTTCTGTTGCCGCTGTTGTCCGTCAACTCGAAAAACATGGTGCATTAGCCCATACCATTATTGTGGCGGCCAATGCCTCTGATTCTGCTGCGATGCAATATTTAGCCCCCTATGCCGGTTGCGCGATGGGCGAATATTTCCGCGATAAAGGTGAAGATGCATTGATTGTTTATGATGATTTAACCAAACAAGCTTGGGCTTATCGTCAAATTTCTCTGCTGCTTCGTCGTCCACCGGGTCGTGAAGCGTATCCCGGGGATGTATTCTATTTACACTCTCGTTTACTCGAGCGGGCTGCGCGCGTGAATGCCGATTACATTGCAGAAAAAACCAACGGTAAAGTTAAAGACAAAACCGGTTCGCTTACCGCACTCCCTATTATTGAAACACAGGCAGGGGATGTGTCTGCATTCGTACCAACCAACGTGATTTCAATCACCGACGGACAAATTTATTTGGAAACCGATTTGTTCAACGCCGGTTTTCGTCCTGCGATTAACGCCGGTCTTTCTGTATCACGGGTCGGTGGCGCCGCACAAACCAAAATCATTAAAAAACTCGGGGGCGGTGTGCGTTTAGCACTGGCGCAATACCGTGAACTTGAAGCGTTTGCGCAATTTGCTTCTGATTTAGATGAAGCGACACGTAAACAATTAGAGCGTGGACAACGCGTTATGGAAATGACCAAACAAAACCAATATCAACCGCTTAATGTGGCAGAAATGGCTGTCTCTTTATATGCCGTAGATAAAGGCTTTTTAGATGCATTGCCACTCAATAAAGTCATTAAATTTGAGCATGATTTAATCGCTTTTATGAACACCGAACACGCTGATCTAATGAAAAACATTAATCAAAGTGGTGATTACAACAATGAAATTGACGCAGCGCTTAATAAAGCCATTCGTGATTTCAGCAATACTTATGCGAGTTAATTAAATGGCCTCAACTAAAGAGATCCGCACCAAAATAAAAAGCATTGGTAATACACGTAAGATCACCAAAGCGATGGAAATGGTCGCCGCCAGTAAAATGCGCCGCGCACAAGATAGAATGCTTGCGAGCAAACCTTATGCGGATCGTATTCGTTCAGTCATCGGGCATTTAGCCCATGCGCGTCCTGAATATGAACCCGTGTATTTACGTACCCGTGCAGCTTATCGCGTCGGTTACATTGTGGTGGCGAGTGATCGCGGTTTATGCGGCGGCCTTAATAATAACTTATTCAAATTTATGCTCGAGTCCATGACAAGCTGGAAGGAGCGCAATGTTGAAATTGATTTATGTTTAATCGGTCAAAAAGCTGAAAACTTTTTCAAACGCCTAGGTGGAAATATTGTCGGCCATATCACCCATTTAGGTGATTCGCCTTTGATGACCGATTTA
>CAZPAA010000042.1:0-11130 GCA_964584425.1 uncultured Gammaproteobacteria bacterium
GGGGCAGGACAAAGCGGTGCATTTGCGGTTTCTGCCTTTGTTGAAAAACCTAATGTTGCGGTTGCGCAAAAATTTTTAGCGCAGAGCAATTATTTATGGAACAGCGGCATGTTCTTATTTACGCCACAAAAATTATTGGATGAAGCAAAACAACATGCACCGCTCATGTTAGAGGTTTGTGAAAAAGTATTTCCACACATCCGTCAAGAAGTAGATTTTGCCTGGCTGCCAGAGAATTTTAGCCAAGTGCCCGCAGATTCTATAGATTATGCCATCATGGAAAAAACTCAAAATGCTTGCGTGGTGCCTTTATCCTGTCATTGGAGCGATATTGGTTCTTGGGATGCCCTAGCGCAAGAATTAGCGCAGGGGCAGGATCATAATACATTTGTAGGCGATGTCATCGCTCAAGATGTCGAAAATACCGCAATTTATGCTCATGACCGATTAGTTGCTGCAGTCGGTGTGCGTGATCATATCATTGTAGAAACATCCGATTCGGTATTAATTGTCAACAAATCAAAAACCCAAGATGTGAAACAATTGGTGAGCCAATTAAAATCTCTAGAACGAAAAGAAATCATTCACCACAAACGGGTTTATCGTCCCTGGGGCTGGTATGAAACGCTTGCGAATCAACAAGGATTCCAAGTAAAAAGAATTTTTGTAAAACCCGCAGCTGAACTGTCATTACAATCTCATCAAATGCGCGCCGAACATTGGGTAGTGGTTTCGGGGGAGGCTGAAGTCACATGCGGAGAAGAAATATTTACTTTGTTAAAAAACCAATCAACCTATATTCCTGCCGGCCACAAACATCGTTTAGCCAATCGCGCCAACCAAGTCCTGGAGTTAGTTGAGGTGCAATCTGGGGATTATTTAGGCGAAGACGATATTGTGCGATTTGAAGATAAATACGGACGGGCCTGATGAAACGATTGCGGGTATTACATGTATGTAAAACCTATTTACCAGCCATGGGCGGGATTGAGCAAGTCGTGAGCCAAATCACCACAGGGTTAAAAGATAAAATCACATTTTTTATTTTAACCACGCGCGATTTCTCAGATAAAGGTAAAGAGAGAATCAATGGAATTTTTATCAGGCGCTCGCTTGCTTTATGCAAAATATTTTCCATGCCGATTGCATTGTTTTATCCATTTTGGTTTTGGGCTTATGCCCGTAAAGTGGATATTGTAGATTATCATTATCCATTCCCTTTAATTGATTTTTTAATCACTGTTTATTTCCCAAAAACAACCAAGCTGGTGATTCATTTTCATTCTGAAATTATTGCACAGAAAAATATCGCTAAATTTCTAATGCCTTTTTTTAACCACAGCCTAAAACGTGCCGATAAAATCGTAGTGGCCGCACAAAGTTTTATTACAAATTCAGAAAAATTAAAATCCTATGAAAGTAAATGTGAAGTGATCCCCTTTGGCATCGATGCTCATTTTTGGAAAACGATTTTGCCGCAGGAGCAACAACACATTTTGCAATTAAAGCAGCAATATGGGAAATTTATTCTCGCTGTTGGCAGGCTAGTCCCTTACAAGGGTTTTGATATTTTATTAAAAGCCATCTCAAATAACATGAAGGTTGTGATCATCGGTACCGGTCCTTTGGAGCAAAAATTAAAGCAAATCGCAGCGCATTTAAATATCGAAGCACAAGTCTATTTTCTGGGATATCAAAGTACACAAGCGTTAAAATGTTATTTACATGCTTGTTATTTATTTGTATTTTCATCCGTGAGTGAAAACGAGGCATTTGGCATGGTGCAATTAGAAGCCATGGCGTGTCAAAAACCCATCATAAACACCCTATTAAAATCAGCAGTTCCAGAAGTGGCAAGAAATGCGCATGAAGCCATCAGCGTTAAGCCACGCGATAGTTTGGCGTTAAGACAAGCCATCAATCAATTGCTGAATAACGAACAACAGGCGCGATTATTAGGTGAGAATGGCTTTAATCGCGTGCAAGCCGTGTATTCCAAAGAACAGTTTATCCATAAAACTTATTTTTTATACCAAAATATCTGGGCGCATTTATGATTAAATCGTTATTTAAGATTTTTAATAGGAAAGACAAGATTAAATTAATCTGGATGTTTTTTTTCATTATGCTGTTGGGGCTGGTTGAAATTTTTAGCATTTCAATGATTATGCCGTTTATTGCCTTGATCTCTAATCCTGAAATTATCCATACTAATATTTATCTACAAGAAACGTATCAATTTTTAGGGCTTACCAGCGTCAATCGTTTTATTTTTTTCTTAGGTGCGGTGGTTTTATTGTTGCTGTTGATGAGCAATAGTTATGCTGCATTTATTACCTGGTTATCGCTGCGATTTTCATTTTTTCAAGGTCATCAAATTGCAGATCGCTTGCTGAAAGGGTATATGTCGCAACCTTATGTGTTTTATTTAACTCGGCATTCTTCGCAGATCGTAAAAAATATCTCGAGTGAAGTGATGCGATTGATTGGCTATATACTGACTCCATTTTTTATTTTAGCCAAAGCATTATTTGTGATTACAGCCATTTTAATCTTACTACTTGTGATAGATCCGATGCTGGCACTTACCATCAGCATTATCTTAGGCGTTTTATACGCCATTTTATCCTTGGCCATACGAAAACGTCTCACCCGTACAGGCTCAATCGTGATGGATTTAAGAGACAAACAAAACAAATGTCTATCTGAAGCTTTTCAAGGGATTAAAGACATTAAACTTTTAGGCAAAGAAAAAACCGTCATAGAAGAATTTGAGCAAGCATCCGTGCAAGCTGCGAAGTATGATGCTGAGAATAACGCTTTTGCAGTATTGCCACGTTATGTGCTCGAGGTTATTGCATTTGGTGGTATTTTAGTCATTATTTTATATTTATTAAAAATCAAACAAGATATCACCCACATTCTCCCGCTGATTTCTTTATATGCTTTTGCAGGATATCGGCTCATGCCATTATTACAAAATATTATTCATAGCCTTGCGCATATTCGTTTTAATATGCCCGTGGTGCATTTATTAGAACGTGAATTAGATTTTCTTGAAAAAAATCGCGCGATCATGCCCCTTGACGCGAGCTACATATTGAATTTCCAAGATAAAATATCGCTAAGCAATGTGAGTTATGCATACCCAGCTTCTAAGAAAAATATTATCCATGATTTATCTCTGGTCATTCATAAAAACACTACCGTTGGATTTATTGGTAAAACTGGCGCTGGGAAAACCACCACAATCGATTTGCTACTCGGTTTACTAGAACCTACCCAAGGTGGCATTTACATTGATGATGTTTTATTAACTGCGCAAAATATGCGGAGCTGGCAAAATTGCATTGGTTATGTTTCGCAGCATATTTATTTGCAAGATGCCACCATTGCGCAAAATATTGCATTAGGGGTGGTTGATGAAGAAATAGATTTAACCAAAATCAAAGTTTGCGCGGAACTTGCGCATGTGGATGAATTTATCACACAAGATTTACCGCAGGGGTATCAAACCACAGTCGGGGAAAAGGGGATCCGCTTAAGCGGTGGGCAACGTCAGCGCATTGCGATTGCGCGCGCCCTTTATCATGATCCGCAAGTCTTGATTTTTGATGAGGCGACCAGCGCCCTCGATACGGTGACTGAAGAAGCCGTGATGGAAGCATTAGACAGCCTCAATCACAAAAAAACGATTATACTGATTGCACACCGTTTAAGTACCTTAAAAAACTGTGATCATGTGTTTAAATTAGAAAAGGGACGTTTGGATGAATAATATTTCGCATCTTGCATTGGCTGAAAATGTTTTGTTAGAACAAAGTGGATTAACAGAAAAAAATGTGATCACGGTGTTGCATCAAATGCTGGGTCGTCATATTGATATGGCCGATCTTTATTTTCAAGCATCTAGACAAGAATCTTGGGTGTTAGAGGATGGAATTGTCAAAGACGCCAGCTTTCATAGTGACAGGGGTGTTGGCGTGCGCGTTTTAAGCGGTGAAAAAACCGGGTTTGCTTATTCAGATGAAATTATTCTCCCCGCATTGGAGCAAGCCGCAAGCGCTGCGCGCAGCATTATCACGCATGATACCGGTAAACCGATAAAAGCCTGGCATAAACAATCGCTTGCGCATAATTTATATACCTCGGATGATCCATTAAATAGCTTAACCCAGCAAGAAAAAATTACCTTGCTGCAACAACTGGATAAAATTGCACGCGCACGTGACCCCAGAGTGACCGAAGTCATCGCAAGCTTGTCAGCTTCTTATACGATTGTGTTGGTCGTGAATAATCAGGGTGAAATGATCGCAGATGTGCGCCCTTTGATACGCGCCAGCGTACAAGTCACGATGCAAGATAAAAACCGACGCGAGCATGCGGTGAGTGGCGGCGGCGGACGCACCGATTATCGTTCTCTTACATTAGAAAAATTAACCCATTATGCGCATGAAGCGGTGCGACAAGCGGCATTAAACTTAGAAGCGATCCCAGCGCCCGCAGGCGTCATGCCCGTCATTTTAGGTCCAGGGTGGCCCGGCGTATTATTACATGAGGCTGTTGGTCATGGACTTGAAGGCGATTTTAATCGCAAAAAAAGCTCGGTGTTTCATGATCGATTGGGTGAGCGCGTCGCAGCGCCGCTTTGCACCGTAGTGGATAATGGCACAATGCCTGGACGCCGTGGTTCACTCAATGTCGATGATGAGGGTACACCAACCCAATGCACAACGCTTATCGAAAACGGTATTCTTAAAGGTTATATGCAAGACAAACTCAATGCCAAACTGATGAAGATGCCAGTGACTGGGAATGCACGGCGTGAATCTTATTCTCATTTACCGATGCCACGCATGACAAATACTTACATGTTGCCAGGTCCACATCATGCTGAGGAGATGATCAAATCCATCGATAAAGGTTTATACGCAGTCAATTTTGCCGGCGGGAAGGTCGATATTACTTCGGGTAAATTTGTTTTTTCCACCAGTGAAGCGTATCTAATCGAAAATGGAAAGATCACCGCGCCAGTAAAAGGCGCAACTTTAATTGGCAATGGTCCTGATGTCTTGACTAAAGTTTCAATGGTGGGTAATGATTTACAATTAGATTCTGGCATAGGCGTTTGCGGTAAAGCGGGTCAAAGTATACCGGTAGGCGTAGGGCAACCTACATTAAAAATTGATGAATTAACCGTGGGAGGAACAGCATGAGTAAAATTTCTAAAACTGATCAAGAATGGCGTGAAAAATTAACTGACGAGCAGTATGAAATCACGCGCAAAGCCGGCACCGAAAAACCATTCACCGGCGAGTATGTGAATAATCATGAAGAAGGTATGTATCGCTGTATTTGTTGTGGTGAAGTGTTATTTGATTCAAATAGCAAATATGATTCTGGCAGTGGCTGGCCGAGTTTCTGGGAAACTCAATCGGATTTAGCACAAATTCCTGACAACAGTAAAGGTTATGAACGTACCGAAGTACGTTGTCCGCACTGCGATGCGCATTTAGGTCATGTGTTCGATGATGGCCCTAAACCAACGGGCTTACGTTATTGTATTAATTCCGCAGCCTTAGATTTTAAAGCGAAGAAGTAAATGTCATTTGATGAAGAATATTTAAAAAATTTGGCGCATGATGCGCTATCGCTAGCCAAAACCAAGGGCGCAGACCAGGCGCAAGTTTCCCTGCAAAAAAGTGCGGGATTTGATGTCAAAGTACGTTTGGGCGAGGTGGATACCATCAGCTTTAATCGTGATCAAGCGATCGACATCGAAGTCTATTACCAGCAACGCAAAGGTGTGGCGATCACCAGTGATTTAACCAAAGAGAGTATTACAGCTGCAGTCAATATTGCTTGTGATATGGCGCGAGTAACTGAAATTGATTCGTTTTCTGGTTTAGCCGATGCAAAATATATGGCAAAAGATTATCCCGATTTGGATTTATATCATCCCTGGGATATTCAAATGGATGATGCGATTGAATTAGCCAAAACTTGTGAAAGTGCTGGCTTAAGCCTCGATAAACGCATTGTAAACTCCGATGGCGCGACATTGGCGACCCATGCCGGTTGTGCGGTCTATGCAAATAGTCATGGATTTATAGGGAGCTGCTTAAGCAGTAAACATTCCTTATCCTGCTTGCTTATTGCTAAGGCGCAAGATATGCAACGTGATTATTGGTACACCACCGCGCGCGATGCAAAGTTTTTACAATCCGCTAAAACGGTTGGTGAAATTGCCGCACAGCGTACTTTACACAAATTAGATGCAAGACGCTTAAAAACCCAGCAAACACCGGTTATTTTTTCTGCAGAAGCGGCGGGGAGTTTGTGGGGACATTTTATGTCAGCCGTTGCAGGTGGCAGCCTATATCGCAATTCATCGTTTTTATGTGGGCACTTAAATCAAAAAATCTTTCCGGAATTTATACACATTCATGAAAATCCATTGCGAAAAGGCGGTTTAGGCAGTGCACCATTTGATAATGAAGGCCTTGCGACGCGTGCACAAGATTTTGTGCGCGAGGGGATGTTAATTTCTTATATGTTAGACAGTTATTCTGCGCGTAAACTTAAGTTAACGCCCACTGGTAATGCCAGTGGCGTGCATAATTTAGAAATTGACCCCAGTGATTCAGGCTTAGAAGATTTATTTAAAGAGATGGGCAAAGGTTTATATGTCACGGAGTTGATGGGGCAGGGCGTGAATATTTTAACCGGTGATTATTCTAGAGGTGTAACCGGTTTTTGGATAGAAAACGGCACTATTCAATACCCCGTCCATGAAATCACCATCGCGGGCAATTTACGCGATATGTTTGCAAATATCATTAAAGTGGGCAAAGACATCGACCACCGTAGCAATATTTTAACGGGATCGGTTTGGTTGGACAAAATGATGGTGGCTGGAGAATAACCAGCCCCTTTTTTTGACTTTGGTGCGTCCTTTGGTTTATAATAGTCTGACCAGGTCAGACTATTTAGAGTTTTTATGAAAATCATCAACTTAACAGAAGCCAAAGCCCACTTCTCTGAGGTGGTCAATCAGGTTATGGCCGGCGAAGATGTGATTATCGAGCGTATGGGGCAACCCGTAGTGCGTATGTCACATTATGAGGTGGCTAAGGCGGGTAAACGTATTGGTTTAATGGCAGGACAAGCAAGTATCCCCGATGATTTTGATGAATGGCCTGATGAGGAGGCAAAAGCCTTAGGGATTGAGGACTAAGCATGAAAATTTTATTGGATACGCATATTTTGTTATGGAGCGTGTTTGAGCCGGAAAAATTATCTGATGATGCCAAAGAAATCATTGCGGATCATCATAACTACGTCTTTGTGAGTCTTGCTTCCTTATGGGAAATTGCCATTAAGAAGGACATTGGCCGATTAAATATTCCAGATCATTTTTTTGAAAATATTTTTAAGGATACAGGATTTGAACCCCTGCAGATCCAAATGGCTCATATTCAGTTGTATCTACAATTACCACTTCACCACCGAGATCCTTTCGATCGTATTTTAATTGCACAAGCAAAATCACGGGAGCTTACCTTGCTTACCAACGATAAAAATATGATGGACTATGATGTCGCGATATTGAGAGTTTAACTGATCCCAGTTGCCACGCGTTCTTCTGGAAGTACAATATTGAGTTCAAGCACAGAAAACTCATTATCCCGCTCCAGCGCGACTTTGACTTGTTCTTTATCAATTTTGACATATTTACTGATCACATCCAGCAATTCTTTTTGCAACATCGGTAAATAGTCAGGATGTTTACCCCCGCGCTGATGCGCGACGATAATTTGCAAACGTTCTTTTGCAACTGATGCATTAGCACGCGTGCGTGCATTCGGGCGAAAAAAGTCTAATAAGCTCATGCTTCGGCTCCAAATAAACGTTCAAGGATGTTCTTGGCTGCTATAAAACGGTGTGGCGCTTTATCACCCAAGAAGCGTGCAACAGCATCTTGATAGGCTTTACCCGCATCACTGTTTTGGTCGAGAATCACCGGTGTTCCTTCATTCGAAGCACGTAGAACGGCTTTCGACTCTGGAATCACGCCCAATAATGGAATAGATAGAATTTCTTCAACATCTTTTACGCTCAGCATTTCACCGCGTTTCACACGCTCTGGGGAATAGCGAGTCAATAACAAATATTCTTTGACTGGATCTAGGCCCATTTCTGCACGACGAGAACGGCTGGATAGTATGCCTAAAATCCGATCAGAGTCACGTACCGAGGATACTTCAGGGTTAGTCACAACCACTGCGTGATCGGCATAATACATCGCCATTAGCGCGCCACTTTCAATCCCGGCAGGTGAATCACAGACGATGTAATCAAAACGCTCTTTGAGCTCATCAATCACCGCGCCAACGCCTTCTCTATTTAAAGCATCTTTATCACGGGTTTGTGAAGCAGGGAGGATAAATAAATCTTCAACACGTTTATCTTTAATCAATGTTTGATTCAAATTGGCTTCTTTGTTGATGACATTGATAAAGTCATATACGACGCGACGCTCGCATCCCATGATTAAATCGAGGTTACGTAAGCCCACATCAAAGTCGATAACAACAGTTTTATGCTTGCGCATTGCAAGACCAGTACTGATCGCCGCGCTGGTTGTGGTTTTACCTACACCACCTTTACCGGAGGTGACAACAATAACTTGTGCTGATTTATTCAATGTAAAGATCCTTCTAAATTGATTGGTTAATTATTGTCTATAATGGTGCAATTCTCAAGTGCCCATCACTTAAAGAAATTTGCGCAGATTTTTGCCACGCATCGGTTTCTTTCAGTTGTTCACTAATTCGATATTGCCCTGCTACGGAAATAAGTTCTGCTTCCAGACTTTGGCAAAAAATATACGTGTTGGTATCGCCCATCACACCTGCCAATGCACGACCACGCAGTGGTGCGTACACATGAATATTTCCATCTGCAAGAATTTCCGCACCGTGACTGACTGTGGCCAGCACAATTAAGTCTCCACCAGGAACATAAATTTGTTGTCCTGAACGCACGGGTTGAGTGATAACGCGCGTGGGCGAGGCACTTGTCGGGGTAATGGTTATGGTTTGTGCTTTTTCTTTGCCTTTGGCTAAGGTTTTAAGTTCTTCGGTTTTAGTTTCGGATTTACTTTCTGGTACTTTCATATCCGATAAACACGCAATGCCCTGAGCGATCGCGGCTTGTTGTAATTCAGAATTTGCGCCACGGATCCCTATGGGAATCAATTGATGCTTGCGCAAACAGCCTAAAAGCTCAGATAAATTCATCGCAGTTAATTCACTGGTCAACTTTTGTAAGTCCAATACCAGCGGGATGCGTTCAAAAAATTTAGGGGCTTGGGCTATTTTATCGATCAACGCTGCTTGAATCTGTTCTAGATCTAATGTGAGCAGTTGTAAAGTGGTTAATGTATACGCGTTGCCTTTAAATACTAAGGGCTGTGCTGTTTTGTTCCGGGCGGTGGTGGAGCTGCTTTGCATCTTAACATTCCATGTTGTTGCGAGTTTGATAATAATACTGCGCTTAACAATAATGCGCCAGCTAATGTTATCACAAAATAATGAGTTAAGAAGTATAACGGAGTTTGCCCATTTGTTGCAAATACTTCGCCGATTAAAGTGGTGGGGATAAACTGGGGCGCGACTTCCCTCACAATCCCTTTCGGATCGACTATCGCGGTGATGCCATTATTGGTACTGCGCGCAAGATAGCGGCCTAATTCTAATGCGCGCATACGTGCCATTTGAAAATGTTGATGCGGGCCAATGGAGCGCCCAAACCAACTGTCATTGCTGATGGTGAGTAAAATATTGGCATTTTGCGCACTCATTAAGGTTAAATTCGGATAGACAATTTCATAACAAATCAGGGAAGCGAATTTTAATATTCCGGCGTGTATCAAATCTTGATGAGCCGGTCCGCTACGCATATGTGACATGGGGAGATCGAAAAAACCAATCAAGCCGCGCAATAGATTTTCAAACGGGACATATTCTCCAAAAGGAACTAAATGACGCTTAAAATATAAGCCGTCAGCGTTATCGCCAATCGCGACAATACCATTGAAATAAGCACCTTTATCATCTTTAATCGGTAAGCCGATAATTGCATTTTGTCCTTGCTGCTTGAGATTTTCGTTGATTTGATTTAACAACGGTTGTGCATAAGGCAGTGCGATGGGTAGGGAAGCTTCGGGCCAGATAATGGTTTTGGCGTGCGGCGCTTCATTAGATAAGTGTTCGTAACGATGAATAATAAATTCCTGGATGCTTTTTTCCCATTTGAGATTTTGGTCAATATTGCCTTGTAATAAGGCGATGGTGATGGGGGAGCCAAGGGTATGCGTCCAATCGATATATTTTAAGCCAAAACCTCCAGCCCAAATCATGATCAATATCAGTGTGTTTATAAGATAACGTTTTGGGAATAAGAAATAACTGAGTAAACAGATACTAGAAATCGCGCAAAACCATGAAAGTCCAAAAACGACAAAAAACGGAACATAACCTGCTAAAAGGGTTTCGCATTTGCGTTAAACTAAAAATAAACAAAGAAAGCCGGTGAAATACCAGCTGCGTATCCATTCGAATAAAACCCATAGGCTGGGGAATGCAAGTAATACAATAAAATATTTTTTTTGATGAATGAACAAACGATAAAAATACCCCTGTAGGCCAATTAAAAACGCCAGAATCATTACAAATAAAATAGTAATTAAAATCGCAATAAAGATATGCGTATCGCTAAACTGGTGAATACTGACAAAAATCCATGAAGTGCCCACGCCAAATAAACCTAAACCAAAGCAAAATCCGCTGAAAAAAGCGAATTTTTTATTGCTGTTTAACCAAAGTAGGGCTAAAACCGCGGGGCTGATGATGGCGATAAAAAAGAGATGAAACGGCGCAAAGGCAAATGGCAGCAGGGCGCCTGCGAAGGTTGCGAGTAGGAGTTTTTGATAGTTTTTCATGGTTTTTATTATATAGCTGATAATGAATATGTCAGCTTCTTTCTTTTTTGTTATTTGCCCACCCTCATCCTCCCCTCATCCGCCCTGCGGGCACCTTCTCCCGGGGGGAGAAGGATCTCTCTAGT
>CAZPAA010000043.1:0-11072 GCA_964584425.1 uncultured Gammaproteobacteria bacterium
ACAATAACAGTAAAATAAGTGTCTAAAATAACCAAAAAGATTGAATTGAAAATCAACGGGCTGAGGAATGTAAATAAACCACCCCGTACCTATCAATATGACCAGCTACACTCAGCACAAAACGGTCCACATTCAAACATAAATGAGCACAACAATAATAATGCCAATCAGACTGCTCATTCAACTCTGTCACCCTTTAAATCACAACCCCATCATTAGTGCCGGAATGTTAAAAGATTAAGCCTGTCCCCAGCATTTTTATCAAAATCTATCACTTTTAATGATCTCCATCATTTCTTGCAATGGCATGGTAATCCCCCCATTTATAACCGAAGTTAAAAATAGAGGTTTAAGTTACTAATTGCCTCAGATGGTTAGGAGATATTCCTCCGATTGCCATGCTGGATTGAGGGCTAGGAAGCTTTAATTGAAAATTTGTTGTTTTCTTTATCTTTGTACCTTTGGCTTCATAAAGCTGCTCTTTAATCTGGGCCATTAGCATACGATACGACCAGCCATTTTCTATACTTCTTTGGCATACCACAGTCTGCCATTTAAATCTTTCGCTATCGAACTAGAACTCTGTAGAGTATTGTTTTTATTGTCATTTAAAGTGGGTCGTGATGGATTCGAACCATCGACCAGCGGATTAAAAGTCCGATGCTCTACCAACTGAGCTAACGACCCTCGTGCTTCGCACTCGGTGCTTTATTGATGCTGCGCGCGAAGTGAATTCGCGCTTGCAATCAGGGGGCAGAGCTGCGCTACTCCCCCCTGATAACCCCCCAAGGCCAAGGACTAAAGCGCATATGATACGGATTTATTCGTAAAACGCAAGTGGGTTATTATAGATGAAACTTTGCATAATTCAGCGATCTCATCTACATTTACTTTCATCACTAACCTTAATTAATCAAGGATGAATGCTATGAAACAATCTCAGAAACTATTTTTATATTCTTTGTCTTCTTTAGCCATTATGGCGTCCAGCGTTGCGTATGCGGATGAAGATGTTGTTGTGCCTACTTTAGAAGGCGGTCTTAATGCTTCAGTGGGCGCGATTTGGTTGACGCCTAGTTCGGATTTTCAGCAGTATTTTCCTAATGGATCACGTTTTTCAGAAAGCAGTCATCTGCAAGCACAAAATGTTACCCCAGACTATACCCTCGGGATAGACGCATCGATAGGTTATGTATTTGAGGAAACGGCTAATGGTATTGAACTGAGCTATCGTAACCTCAATACCAGTGATACAGATTCTTTTTTTACGACAGATCAAATGGGATTTTTGGATTTCAACACTGCTGCTGGTAATTTAGGGTACGAACTTAACGCCGGTGATTTATTAATTAGCCAGTTCATCAATATTGGTGATCATATGCAAATGCGCTTGTTAGGCGGCCTCTCCTATGTTGAATTGGAATATGACCTTAAAAGCACAGGTAGCTTGGTTAAATTTGGAGTTGAAGAATCTGCAGAAGTAGGGGAACTTAGTAGTGAATTTACAGGCTGGGGACCTCGTGTAGGAGCTGACACTCGTTATGATTTTGGCCAAGGCTTTGGGATAGTGGGTGGTGCTTCTTTGGCTTATTATTTAGGCGAATTGGATACCCGATTCAGCGTTACAGAATTCGAGGATGAAGAATTAGAGGATGTGCCATTTTCAGCAAAAGATAGCTTGGATGATCACAGCGTGGTAAATTTAAGAGGTAACCTTGGTGTTGATTATGTGTACTTCTTCGACAATGATGAAGGCACAACACTGGGTCTAGAATTAGGCTACATGGTAGATTTTTATGATGATGCCATCGGCATTTGGATCAATCCTAATGAAGAAGCTGAAACCTCTTCAGTTACCTTTAGCGGTCCTTACTTAAATGTCAAAGGTGTTTGGTAGTCCCTTCCTTTTACTTCGGGGCATATAAAGTAGTTATGCCCTGAGGTAAAAATCATTGCATAATTCAGTATTCTCTTCTACATTTACTTCATCAGTAATTTTAATTCAATTCACTTCAAGGATGATATTATGAAACAATCTCAAAAAATATTTTTGTATTCTTTATCTTCATTAGCCATGTTGTCTTCCAGCGTAGTTTATGCAGATCAAATGGTTACCGCGCCTACACTAGAGGGTGGGATAACAGCATCGATTGGTACCTTTTTAGCTACCCCGAGCTCAGACTTTGAGACTTATTCTCATGCTGCTTTTCAGAATAGACTTGATGTAATAGAAGCCCAAGATATTATACCAATAATAAGTGGTGCTTCTTCAGTGACAGCATTTGATGTTGATCCCGATTCTACTTTTGGAATTGAAGCATCCTTAGGTTATATCTTTGAAGAAACGGCCAATGGCATTGAGCTCACTTACCGGAATCTTAATACCAGTGATAAGGCTGATGATTTTTCTGAAACCGGTGGTAAAGGCTACAATGTTTGTGAAAAAACAATGGATAATTGCAGCATTAATGCGCATGGAGATTTAGGTTATGAACTCAATTCTGGCGACTTATTAATCAGCCAATTTATTAATATTGGTGATAATATGCAAATGCGTCTTGTGGGTGGTCTTGCTTATGTTGAGCTTGAATGGGATTTAAAGTCTAATTCTACCATCACAGACACAGTTACATCAGAAATTGTTGAAACATTTTCCTCGGAAGAGAAAAGCGAGTTTACGGGTTGGGGGCCTCGGGTAGGTACCGATGTGCGGTATGACTTTGGCCAAGGATTTGGTATCGTTGGCGGTGGTTCTCTCGCCTATTACTTAGGTGAAATGAATATGAATGCAAGTGAAGTTTCTCATATTTCTCAAAACACAGCAGGGACTTTCGAAAACGAGTTAAACAGTCATAGCGTGGTTAACCTTAGAGGTAATTTAGGGGTTGACTATGTTTATTTCTTTGATAATGACGAAGGTTCTACCATCGGCTTAGAATTGGGGTATTTGGTTGATTTCTATGATGATGCGATAGGAACCTGGGTTGGATCTAGTACCTCTGGCATACTTGATCCTGAAACAACTTCAGTGACTTTCAGCGGTCCTTATGTAAACCTCAAGGGCGTTTGGTAACAGTCTGATTTACGGGGCATATCTTCTTCGATATGCCCTTGTAAATGTTGCATAATTCATCGAACTCATCTACATTTATTTGCATCAGTATTTCGATTTATTAATTACTTTCAAGGATGACACTATGAAACACTTTCAAAAACTATTTGTTTATTCTTTATCTTCTTTAGCCATTATTGCTTCTAGCATCACTTATGCTGACCAAGAAGTAACGGCACCCAGCTTAGAGGGTGGCATTACGGCTTCTATCGGTACATTTTTAGTGACACCCAGCTCCGACTTTGAGTTTTATGATGAAACAAGTACAACTGTAGATGGAGTAAGGCATACTACAGCTTCTAATGTTGATCCCGATTACAGCTTTGGAACTCAAGCCTCTTTAGGTTATGTGTTTGAAGACACTGCAAATGGCATTGAACTACTCTACAAAAATATCAATACCAGCGATAGCAACACAGATGATATTCCATGTTCAGGTTGTGTTGATTCTATTACTGGTAACTTAGGCTATGAGCTCAATTCTGGTGATTTATTGATTAGCCAATTTTTAAATATTGGTGAAAATATGCAAATGCGTCTTACCGGGGGACTTGCGTATGCGGAACTTGAATTTGATAGAAAAATTTCAGAACTGGAGGAGAATACCAGTACTCAATCCGGTATTGAGAATATCCTTGAAGAAAGCAGCACTTTCACCGGTTGGGGGCCACGCTTAGGTGCTGATGTGCGCTATGATTTTGGTGAAGATTTAGCGGGTTTTGGCATTGTGGGCGGTGGTTCTCTCGCTTATTATTTAGGTGAATTGGAAATGCGCACTAAACATTCACAAGTAGAGATTGAAAGCGGTGAATCACAAATCACTTCTCAAGGCGCTTTTGATAATAGCTTAGATAGCCACAGTGTATTAAATCTTAGAGCGAATCTTGGTATTGATTATGTTTATTTCTTGGATAATGATGAAGGTTCTACTGTTGGTTTAGAATTGGGTTATCTTGTAGATTTCTATGATGATGCTTTAGGCAAATGGGAACCATTTACTAATGAACCTAATCCTGAAACTTCTTCTCTTACCTTCAGCGGTCCTTATTTAAACCTCAAAGGTGTGTTCTAGTCCATCCTGACAAATGGGTATACCGTTCGGGTATACCCATTTTTTTGTCCGTCGACGTCCGTCATTGCGAGCACGAAGAGCGCGGCAATCCAGGCGGGATCTTAAATTACAAACTGTTGTAAAATGCCACACATTTTGCCTGGATTGCCACGCACTTCGTGCTCGCAATGACGAGATAAGCGCGGTATAATATGCTTTTACCCACGGAGTTCTTATGTTTTCCGGTAGTTTAGTCGCTCTGGTTACCCCGATGCATGCAGATGGTCTCGTTGATTTCAATGCCTTGCATGATCTGGTCGCCTGGCATATTGAACAAGGCACGCAAGGCATCATCGCTGCAGGTACCACCGGTGAATCTGCGGCGCTGACTTTTGCAGAATATCAGCAAGTGATTCGTGAAGTGATCAATGAAGCACGCGGGCGCGTTCCTATCATCGCGGGTAGCGGTTGCAACTCTACCCAAAAAACGATTGAACTGACCCGCACCGCCAAAGAGTTAGGCGCTGATGCGTGTCTGATATTAACTCCTTATTGTGTTAAGCCCACGCAAGGTGGTTTACTTCAGCATTACCAAAAAATCGCAGACAATGTGGCGATTCCACAATTATTGTATAACGCACCCGGGCGCACCGCGTGTGATTTACTCCCTGAAACTGTGGCGCAATTGGTAGGGAAGGCGCATATTGTCGGAATAAAAGAATGCGTCAGTGCAAATAACCGTTATCAAACCTTAGTCAATCAAGCCGCAAATAAAATGGCTATTTTTAGTGGTGATGATCCCACGGCTTTAGATTTATTTAAAGCCGGTGGTCAAGGCATCATCTCCGTCACTGCAAATATTGCCCCCAAACTGATGCGCAATTTTTGCGATGCTGCGCTAGCGGGTGATATTGCAAATGCAGAAAAATTTGACGAGCAACTTCAACGCTTACATCGCGTGATGTTTTTAGAATCTAATCCCATCCCAGTCAAATGGGCCTTAAATGAAATGGGGCGTATTCCTCCCGGTATCCGATTGCCTTTAACGCCGTTATCTGTACAATATCATGCTGCGTTAAGGGAGGCGTTACATGGTTTATAAAATATGCCAAATTGGACTAGGCTTTTCGCTGTTATTACTCAGCGCCTGCAGCACCATTGGCGATCAATATCATAAATTTGTTCCAGATAGAGAAACTGTTTATTTAGAGGCAGAGGCCAATAATCCGCTAGTTCTCCCCGAGGGCATGGTGTTGGTTGAAAATCAGCAATCCCCGTATATTATTCCCGCAGGCCCATTGCCCGGTGAAGACGCAGAGCCTATGAACCTAGTCCCCCCAGGCGGACAAGCACTGTGGGACAGAGCCAAAGCCCAAGTTGCACAACAAGAAGCGCGTGCAGCACAACAAGAGAATGATGAATGAAAAAGTTAGATCTGATTTCCAAGGGTAAATCCAAATCTTTGTATCACACCGATAATCCTCACCAAGTTGTGATGGAATTTCGCAATGACATTACGGCTTTTAATGCGGAAAAATTTGCGCAATTAGCCGGCAAAGCGAAGGTAAATAACGATGTTAATACTTACGTGATGCAATATTTAGAACAGCACGGCATTGCCACTCATTTAATTGAGCGCATCAGTGACACCGAAGCGTTAGTTAAAAGTTTAAAAATGATCCCAATCGAAGCAGTCATCAGAAATTACGCCGCCGGCAATTTATGCAAACGTTATGGCATCGAAAAGGGCCGCGTATTACAACCGCCATTATTCGAATTCTTCTTAAAAAATGATCAATTAGGCGACCCGCCACTGCGTGATGAACATATCATCAGTTTTGGCTTGGCAAGTGCACAAGATATCGCCCAAATTAAACAATTAACTTTACGCGTGAATGAATTACTCGTGCCATTATTCGCAGAAGCTGGATTTTGGTTAGTCGATTTCAAACTAGAATTCGGCCGTGACAGTGAAGGCCAACTTGTACTGGGTGATGAATTTTCGCCGGATGGCTGCCGCATTTGGGACGCCAAAACCCAAGAGATCTTTGATAAAGACCGCTTTCGCCAGGATTTGGGAGAGGTCATAGAACACTACGAAATAGTGCGAGATCGCCTCAAGATCCCAAAGCCCTAGGTCATAATCCTGTCATTTTATTGACAAACACCTCCAAACCGACCATTAATTAATAGTTATATAACTATCTATTAATGAGACCAAATCATGCATAAGCATAATAAAATCATGATTGCGCTGGCGGGCCTATCCTTTACGACCTCGGCCTTTTATGTTGCCCAACTCCCAACCTGGATGACCACAGATGGCCCTCCTGTGCTCCCCGCGGTTGGAGCAGGGTGTATCACGCCAGGCTCTAGTATTCAGCAAAGTTTGGCTGTGTCCTCAAGTGGTGATGTATTCGCCGGCACAGATAGAAACTCCGATCCCAATTGCCAATACGTAGGTGGCATATTTATGCTTCAACAGAAAGAAAACAAATGGGTCAATATCAGTGGCAGCGGCGATACACAAATCGCTAAGGAAGGCCAGGGTATACGCGGCATCACCTTATCCCCTGACGAAAAATTTATTTATGCCAGCGTTGATTTTAACCATTCGAGCAGTGGTATCTTTGTTGCTAAAAATGATGGCAAAGGCATTTGGACGCATTTGAGCAATGGCTTAGAATCCAATAAATCTACACGCGCACTCGCAACGATTCCAAATGGCGAAAAATATGATTTATATGCAGGCACATCAAATTCCATAGATCCAAACATCTGTCCACCCAATGCTTGTGGTTTATTCGCCTATTCTTTTGAAAAAGAACAATGGAACAACGTGCTGCCCAATGTGTATGTGCGCAGCATTACCCCTACAAATGAGGGGAATATTTATGTAGGAACAGAGGCCAGCAATGGCGTTCCCGGCGGGGTATGGCGCTCTAAAGACGCAGGCAAGACTTGGCAAGCTTCTCCATTGGCTGGACTCAACATTGATAATACCACAGGGGTACGCACCGTTGCTTCGGCTTGTAATCATGTATTTGCAGGGGTTTATGGCTTAGATAACGCTCCTTCTATATTTCATTCGGATAATCACGGCGAAACTTGGACACAATTAGCCCATTCTCCCAGCTTAAATATTTATGCGTTACAAATTCAGGCGAATCAAGACTGCAGCGAATATGTCATTTATGCCGCGACCAGTGAAAAGGGTGTTTATCGGTCAACGGATCAGGGTCAGACTTGGTACTCATACAATAAAGGCTTGAATCAACCACAAGCGCTGAATGCACGCTCGCTCGTGTTAAAAACAAACCAAAATACGGGAAGTTCTAGTTTGTGGTTAGGCACCGCTGGCGCAGGGGTTTATAAGCTTGAACAGTGAGCTTCCTTGACAATTGCTTATAAATTGTCCATTTTTAAAGATTATAACAATAAGTAGTATGGAGTTGAATATGAAGAGTAAATCATTGGTGTTACTGTTCCTAACCATGTTGGTGATGAGCGCCTACAGTGCGGCTTTTATCTCTGAACGGGAAGGGGAACAAATAAAGGCCCCAATCTCTCACACCCTCTGGGATGGTGAGTAGTCGTTTATTTATGCTAATATGGCCTTTTTTTAAGGAGTAGGCCATGTCATCTCAAAAAACCGTCACTATGACCACCAACCTCGGCGATATCCAACTTGAATTAAATGCAGAAAAGGCCCCAATTACGACTGAGAACTTCCTAAGCTACGTCGCAGATCACTTTTTCGATAATCTGGTATTTCATCGTGTGATCCCTGGCTTTATGATCCAAGGCGGCGGCTTAAATTTCGAAATGGAACAGAAAAAGGGCCGTGCACCGATTAAAAATGAAGCGAGCAATGGACTAAAAAATGTTCGCGGCAGCATTGCAATGGCAAGAACCAGCGACCCGAATTCCGCGACCAGTCAGTTTTTTATTAATCTTAAAGACAATGCGTTTTTGGATACGCAATATGCCGTTTTTGGCCAAGTCAGCGCGGGGATGGATGTGGTGGATGCGATTGCTAAGCAAAAAACCGGCTCAAAAGCAGGGCATCAAGATGTCCCAGTTGAGGCGATTGTAATAGAAAAAGTAGTGGCAAGTTAAATGGGCCGTTGCATCAATGTCGATCTTCGTAGGGACGCAACATGTTGCGTCCCAGAGTCGAATTTAACAACATAAATCAATTTATCCCCCGTAAAAAACAATTTGGGGATCTGGAGTTCGGCTATTTATCCCAACACCTGGACGCAACATGTTGCGTCCCTACAACGATACTCCTTATTAAGGCAACATTCTCTTAAGCACATCATCTTTATAAGCAAAATGATGAACAAGCGCACCCACAATGTGCATCCCCACCAAACCAATAATTGAAAAAGCAATCACAATATGCGCATCGCGCAACAACCCTGCCAACGTATCATTCTGTGGAATAAAACTCGCGGGATTCAAGGTAAAAACGCCAAACCAATCCAAACTACGCCCAGACGCCATTCCCATTAAAATACCAGTGATCGGTAATACTACAATACCAATGAGTAATAATGTATGAACGGTTTTAGCCAAATAATGTTGCCAGCTGCGGGCATGAGGTCTTGGGGTGGGCAGCACATTAAACAAACGCCAAATAATCCACAAAATGGCAATGACTAAAATAGTCGCACCCATAGATTTATGCAAAAACATAAAATTCCCGCGACCCGGATCATCTTTCGATAAGGTCTCAAACATCCAAATAAAATACAATTGCGCAGTAATCATCACAAAAATTAACCAGTGAAAAGTTTTACTGACTACACCAAATTTTGCGGGCGTATTTTTAAAATCCATATTAATGTTTCCTTTTAGTTGCAAAGTGAGCCAATGCGATTAGAGCTTGCGTGTAAATATTTTTTGGGAATGAATCGAGTGCACTGATGGCTTGCTGCGTATAGTCTTCTGCTAATTGTTGCGTGTAAGCAATAGCGCCTGATTCGATAATCGCTTGCTGCAAGGTCTCAATATGACCCGCATTCACAGCTTGCTTCACCGATTCAATATGCACGGCATGACCACTTTGTAGAATATATAACAAAGGTAGAGTTAAGCTGCCATCACGCAAATCATCACCCACATTTTTGCCAATTTGTTCAGCATTACCTTGATAATCAAGCAAATCATCCATCATTTGAAATGCAATCCCAACATTCATTCCATAATTTTTTGCCGCATCAACATGAGTTCTTGATGCAAGTAATGCGGCAAGATGCATGGACAATTCAAATAATTGCCCGGTTTTGCACCCAATAATTTCTAGGTAATCTTTTTCGGTCATATTAAAATTGCGGCGATGCGACAGTTGCAGCAATTCCCCTTGCACCAATAAACGCGTGTTTTGCACAACGGTGTGAATGATTTCGAGATTATTTAAAGAAGCGGTTAATTCACAAGCGCGGGTATAAAGAAAATCTCCGACCAAAACGCTCGCACTATTCCCCCACAATTCATTCGCAGTCTTACGTCCGCGACGCAGACTCGAGGCATCGACTACATCATCGTGTAATAAAGTTGCTGTGTGCAGCAATTCCGCAGCGGCAGCGAGAGCAATATGATCTTGGCCTTGATAATTTAGCGCTTTGGCGGTTAGAAATAAGGTCATCGGCCGCAATCGCTTTCCACCGGCTTGCGTGATATGTTCTGTCAGTGAATTAACCAGATTAATATTGGCAGGAATATGCTGCGCAATGAACTGATCCATTGCTTCGAGTTCAGGCTGAAGTAGTGCCCGGATATCGCTTAATTCCATCATATTCCCTCTGTGGGGCAGTTTTACGTGGATCGATGGTTTATGTCAAGGGTTGGGCTGGCTTTATAAAATAGTATCTGAATAAAAGCATCGTATATTGGGAGTTGGGGGGCATTTTGGCCGATTTTGCGATAGCCATGAGGACAAAATGCCCCCAACTCCCAATAGACGATTGCATTACCAAGATTTCTCCTTTAAAATACACCCCTTCATCAAGGGAGATTCAAATGTACGCTGTGATTAAAACCGGTGGTAAGCAATACCGGGTTGTCGAGGGCCAAAAACTGGTCGTAGAAAAGTTAGATCATGCTGTAGGGCATGCTTTTTCATTGGGGCCTGTGTTAATGATAGCTAACGGGGATCAATTAAAAGTCGGTAGTCCTACCGTCACCGGCGCTAGCGTAGAAGCCGAAGTTCTAAAACACGGCCGTGGCAAAAAAGTTCATATTTTGAAATTTCGTCGCCGTAAGCATCATATGAAGCAAATGGGACACAGACAGTCTTTTACTGAAATTAAAATTACACGTATTAGCGAGGGTTAAGATGGCACATAAGAAAGCGGGCGGTAGTACGCGTAACGGGCGCGATTCCAAGCCTAAATATTTGGGTGTGAAATGCTTCGGCGGTGAAAGAGTCGAGCCAGGCCATATTATTATTCGTCAACGCGGCACGGCCGTGCATGCCGGTACCAATGTCGGTATAGGTAGAGATCACACGTTATATGCATTAAAAGGCGGGATGGTCTTATTTGAGCGCAAAGGCAAGAAAAATCGTAGTTTTGTGAGTGTTGTTGAAACAACGAGTGCCGCCTAGTTTTAAAATCTCTCCTATGTCTTTCTCTTACATCCCGCGGCTGTCTGCGGGATCCCGTGTCTCCCAATAGGTTAACCCATGAAATTTATTGACGAAGCAAAAGTCCGCGTAGAAGCCGGCAAAGGCGGGGATGGCTGCTTAAGCTTTAGACGCGAAAAATTTATCCCATTCGGCGGGCCTAATGGCGGCGATGGTGGTGATGGTGGTAGCGTTTACTTCGAAGGCGATGAAAATATTAACACCCTGATTGAATATCGCTTTGAGCCGCTGCACCGCGCCGAAAAGGGTCAGCATGG
>CAZPAA010000044.1:0-11053 GCA_964584425.1 uncultured Gammaproteobacteria bacterium
TTTTTATAAAAATCGGATGCATCAATGGCCGGATATAGTAAATATGCTTTTGCGCGATTGCGCTTTGCCATTTCTTTTAAGCCACCTTGTTGTTTCACCCATTTGAACATCAGGCCTGAGACATACCAGGAAAATACTGCCGGTGTGTTGCAGACAGAATCTTCTGCGATCATTTTTTTATAATTTAAAATGGTGGGGATTGGATAGCGGCCATTTTTGATCACAGATTCTTTTACAATCACCACCGCCATGCCTGCGGGGCCAATATTTTTTTGCACACCCGCGTAAATTAAATCAAATTCTGATACATCAACTGGCTGCGATAATAAATTAGAAGACATATCAGCAACGAGCGGAATATTGACTTTTGGTACCCAATCAAACTCGACGCCATGAATCGTTTCATTCGGGGTGTAATGTAGATACGCAGAATCTTCGCGAATATTCCAGGAGGATTGATGTGGAATAGTGGTGTAACGGATCGCTTTGGTATTCGCAGCCATATTTACTTCACAATATAATTTTGCTTCTTCTACGGCTTTTTCAGACCAGACGCCGGTTTGTACGTAATCGGCGGATTTTGCATCACCTAATAAATTTAAAGGAATGGCAGCAAACTGCCCCGTCGCTCCGCCCTGCAAAAATAAAATTTGATAACCTTGCGGCAAATTGACTAAGTCTGCAAGATCGGCCTTACTTTCCGCCACAATTTTCATAAACTCAGGGCTACGGTGGCTAATTTCCGTGATCGCCAAACCGCGGTCAAAATCTTTCAAACTATGAATCACCTGCTCCATGACTTCGGGCGGCAACACTGCAGGACCAGCGCAATAATTGTAAATGGGATGAGACATGCCTAACACTCCTGTGAATAACTGGTAACATTATGCATGAAGAGGGAATGGGAAGCAATTAGGGGGCGGATAGCCCCCACAGAAATGTTAATTCAAAGAAGAATAAAATGATGGCTAGTTTATGCTATTCCGCATACCTTGAACGAGTAAAGGGTCCTCATATTCTAAAAGCATATCCACTTGAGGGACCACTGTAGAATAATAAAGTGTTCCGCTAACCGCAGCGGGATTTGTATTAGCGGGATTTGTATTCACAAAATTACCCAAAATGATGTCGCCCTGATCTAGCCCCGAAACCCCGGGTACACAAATGCACTTGCGATTTTTCCACAGTCTTTTTCACTAACGCCAGCTTCACGACAAACAGCATACCAATTATTTTTAATATAAATTTTCATATTATTGATAATGTTTTGCGCATCCATATGACTTAACATAAATCGTGCGTGTTGTGATAATAAATTCTCGGCGTTGGCAAAGCGACCTTGATCCCCGCAGATCATGGCTAAATCACGTCTTTCAGAACTTAATGGCGTTGAGGGGGTTAGATCATAAGCAGGTGAAATTTGCCAGTTTTTATCAAAAGCAATGATGGCGTGATTTCGTGGATGATCATCGATATTAGATATCAAGGCATTAAAACACATGCGCAAGAATAGCTCTTTAGCATCTCTGACTGGCTCACTACTCACCCTTCTTAATTCTTCCACTAAAGAAACATACGACCAACGACTTCTAGATTGAATGGAGTCTTCAGCACGTAGTAAGGTTAATGCACTGATCATCCTTGCACGTAAATAGCCTATTTCAGTTTTAATTCTATCGAATCGTTTTACTAAAAGTACATCGCGTCCCCCGATTGAAACGATTTTGCTTGTAGCCGTCGTTAAACCACATTGGCGCGCTAGGATTAACATGGCATATTCAACATGGGCTTGATTCCACACATCATCATATCGATTAAATTTAGCGATCCATAAACCCTCATTATCTTCTACGACAGCTTTGGGTCTAGCACCTCCCATTGAGGTACCGATTAACATGATATTTTCAATTTGATGATTCACACTATTTGCGGGAATTTCTTCATCACGTATCAGCGCATCTGCAATAGCTTGCAGTTTTTCTAAATCTATCGTTTGATTAAATTTATACGTAGGTGCTGGTGGGATTTGATTTAATCCAAATCCAAGTGCACCAATTCTGTCTTCATGGGAATACAGCAAATAATCTAATTCACTTAAAGTTGTTTTGCCGCAATAGCGTTGAATGATGCTGCGTCCCCAATAATCAGGGCCTGCGTCACGTAAACAACCAAAGATCCCATGCATGGCTGTGGTTTCATAAACATTAGGGGTTAATTTTAATTCTACGGGATCAAGTGCTAGCGCATCTTGATGTTGCAAGTAACTTTTTGCATAGACAAAACGACCGACTTCGATACCATTTTTATTTATTTCCAAAACAAATCGGCCCGCAGTGACTGGGGTCACTTGTCCTGGCAAGAACATGTAAACATAGCAACTATGAATCTGCTTTTTAGAAGTCATTATCTAAATCCCCTGCATGTCTTGCTCGCTCTCGATCTTTTAAGGAGGCGAGGGTTAGACCTTCTCTATCTTTTGTGGGCAAAGCAACATCATCCAATTGTTCCAAAATACCCATCACCCAAAGAAGCGCTGCATAAATCCCAATACTTGAAGTGATTTTTCCTTTCTCTGCATCTGCAATCGCTCTTGGACCCGTACCTATTTTTTCTGCAACATCTTTGATGGTCAGGTTTCTTCTAAGCCTGGCAGTTCGAAGATCTGCGCCTAAGCGAGATAAGGCTTTTTCAACCGCAAAAGGGGGTGATTCAAAAAGTTTATTTTTTTGCATTTTATGCCCTTAAAAGCATTTTAATTTATTTATTATGCTTTTAAAAGCATAAATTATGGATTTAATTTTGTCAACAGGGCCTTAACTTTTTGACATCAGGCCCAAGGATCCTTAAAATCCAACTCAACATGAAAACCTTATTTATCTCTGATCTACATCTCAATCCCAAACAACCCAAAATCACCCAGATGTTTTTGGAGTTTTTAAAGCAGGATGCGGTGAATGCGCAGGCTTTGTATATTTTGGGGGATTTTTTTGACCATTGGGTTGGGGATGATGCGATGGGGGATTTTGAAAATCGTATCGGGGTGGCTTTGCATGAATTAGTTCACTCTGGGGTTAAAGTTTATTTGATGCCAGGTAATCGGGATTTTTTATATGGCCATGTATTTGCCCAAAAAAGTGGGGTTATTTTAATTCCTGATCCGATTAAGATTGATTTAAATGGTACGCCTACGTTGTTGGTGCATGGAGACAGTTTGTGCACCGCGGATAAAGGGTATCAGGTTTATCGGGCTTTGGTTCGCCACCCTGTGACAAAGTTTATTTTTTTACATTTTCCTTTAGCGCTTAGAAAAAAAATTGGGATATTTTTACGGCAACAAAGTCGTGAAGGGAATCAGAAAAGGCCGGATTATTTGATGGATGTGGAGCAGAAAACGGTTGAAGACTTTATGAATAGATATCATGTTTTACAGATGATTCATGGGCATACCCACGCCCATAAGGTGCTCTCCTTTAAGCTTGATGGGGAGCTGGCCACCCGGACGGTTCTAGGGGCCTGGGATGAGACTCAGTTTGTTTTACAAAAATAAGTTATTTCTCTTTACAAAACCATGGTGTTTTAGTATATTAACATGCTAACACTATCATGGAGCTTAAACCGATGTGTACAGCCTGCGAATTTATAACTAATTGCCTTTGCTCTGAAGCTAAAGACCTTAAAGATCAATATGCTGAAGATACTGTTGAGGATATGTTATGCGTAAGAAAACATTTCTATCGATCTCTTTTTGGTGGTTGCATTGGGACAGTTGCAGGAGCAGCTGCAGATGGCACCGCAGTAGTTATTGGGAGCAGTTTTGCAGCAGGCTGTGTGGGTTTACCCGTGGGTTTGTGTCTTTTAGGTAAGTGTTTTGAAGAGATGAAGGATTGTTGTGAGATTTGTTGCCAGAAAAAAGAGACAACGGATTCAAATGGCGTGCGAAATCTTGAAAGCCCACAAAACTCTACCATGGGCTGCTGTTCCGCTTGGGATTGGTTGTGTTTTGGGTCTAAAAAAGAGAACGCTACTATCGGTACTGATAGAACCCAACCTTTATTAAATACAATGAGTTAACCCGATTTGTTCTTCGGCCGAACACTTGGACGCAGCATGCTGCGTCCCTACAGCAAAACTTACCTACACCAAAAATATTCGTAGGGACGCAGCATGCTGCGTCCAAGTGTTTCTTGTGAAGAAATATTCGCCTTCCCGAAAACCAAGCACAAATATATACGTCTAAGTGCTCACTACGCAGCTGGGATGCCAGCCGGTGATTTCTAATAGGCCTTGGCCGATCATGGCGGGGGATTTTACGGTTTTGACGTTGGCTGCTTCTAAGGCTTTGTATTTTTCTGCTGCGGTGCCCATGCCGCCTGCGATAATTGCGCCGGCGTGGCCCATGCGTTTTCCTGGAGGTGCGGTGACGCCTGCGATATAAGCAACGACGGGTTTTTTCACGTGGTGTTTGATGTATTCTGCGGCCATTTCTTCGGCTTGACCACCGATTTCACCGACCATGATGATCGCTTCAGTTTTAGGATCTTCGTTAAATAAACGTAACACATCGACAAAGTTCATACCGGGGATAGGATCGCCACCAATACCCACACAAGTACTTTGGCCAAAACCTAGATCAGTAGTTTGTTTAACCGTTTCATAGGTTAATGTGCCTGAGCGTGAAACAATACCCACTTTTCCAGGTAAGTGAATAAAACCTGGCATGATTCCGATTTTGCATTCGCCTGGGGTGATCACACCTGGGCAGTTTGGGCCAATTAAACGAACATCTTTGCCTTTTAGATACGCTTTTACGTCAAGCATATCTAGCGTAGGTATGCCTTCTGTAATACAAACAATCAGTTTGATTCCCGCATCGACTGCTTCGATAATAGAATCTTTGCAAAATGGTGCAGGCACATAAATCACACTCGCGTCTGCTTGTGCTTGTTTTACTGCTTGCTCTACCGTATCAAACACCGGTAAACCTAAATGTTGTTGCCCGCCCTTACCTGGCGTCACGCCGCCAACCATTTGCGTTCCATAAGCAATCGCTTGCTCGGAGTGAAATGTGCCTTGTTTCCCGGTGAAACCTTGGCAAATTACTTTTGTGTTTTTATCAACTAATATACTCATTTATTCACCCTTCACTTTCGCAATAATTGTTTTGGCCGCTAAAGTTAAATCACTTTGTGCAATAATATTAAGCCCGCTTTCTTGCAGAATTTTTCCGCCTAGTTCCGAATTGGTACCCTGGAGACGCACGACAACAGGCACACTCACGCCAACTTCTTTCACTGCGTTGATAATACCGTTGGCAATTAAATCGCAGCGTACGATGCCGCCGAAAATATTCACCAGCACGCCTTTTACATTTTTATCCGATAAAATTAATTTGAAAGCTTCAGCGACGCGCTCTTCTGTGGCGCCACCACCGACATCTAAAAAGTTTGCCGGATCGCCGCCATGTAATTTAATTAAATCCATGGTGGCCATCGCAAGACCTGCGCCGTTGACCATGCAACCGATATTGCCTTCTAGTGCGATGTAACTTAGACCCCAGAGGCTGGCTTCATTTTCGCGGGGATCTTCTTGAGACATATCGCGCATTGCGACTAATTCAGGATGACGGTAAAGTGCATTGTCATCGATATTGATTTTGCCATCAAGACAAAGTAAATCATCTTCTCTTGTGATCACGAGCGGATTGATTTCAACCAAGCTTAAATCTTTTTCAACAAATAATTTACCTAACGCGATTAATAAATCGGTGAATTGTTTTACTTGTTTATCTTTTAAACCAAGGGCGAAAGCTAATAATCGGCCTTGAAATGGCATAACGCCAACAAGTGGATCAACCACGACTTTGTGAATTTTTTCAGGGGTATCATGTGCAACTTGCTCAATATCCATACCGCCTTCAGTGGAGGCCATGATCACAACACGTTGCAATGTCCGATCTAACACTGCGCTCAAATATAATTCCTTTTTGATATCACAAGGTGCTTCAACCAACACTTGATTAATCGGCTGACCATGACTATCGGTTTGGAATGTCACCAAGCGTGTGCCTAATAATTTTTGCACATATTCACGTAATTCATTTTCAGTTTTCACCACTTTAACGCCGCCGGCTTTACCGCGACCGCCTGCATGCACTTGTGCTTTAACCACCCAAATCGGTGTATTCAATGCTTTTGCGGCGTTGATCGCGCCTTCGAGGCTATCGGCTACCTGGCTTGCGGGCACAGGCATGCCAAATTGCGAGAATAATTGCTTGGCTTGATACTCATGTAAATTCATTCTTTATCCTTCCTATAAATCTAACAATATCCGATGCGGATCTTCTAACAACTCTTTAATCGTGCGTAAAAAGGTGACCGATTCGCGGCCATCAATAATACGATGATCATATGACACGGCTAAATACATCATGGGACGTATGACGACTGCGCCATTTTCAGCAACTGGACGTTGCACAATATTGTGCATGCCTAAAATCGCACTTTGCGGTGGATTTAAAATCGGTGTAGACAGTAACGAACCAAATACACCGCCGTTGGAAATAGTAAATGTGCCGCCGGTCATTTCTTCGACGGTGAGTTTATTATCGCGCGCTTTTTCGCCGTAACCCATAATCGCTTTTTCAATTTCGGCGAGGCTTAAAGTGTCAGCATCGCGTATGATCGGCACCACCAAACCCCGCTCGGTTGAAACGGCTACACCGATGTCGAAATAACCATGATACACCACATCTTGTCCATCAATACTGGCATTCACAACCGGGAAACGTTTCAAGGCTTCTACCGCTGCTTTTACAAAAAATGACATAAAGCCTAATTTTACGCCGTGATTTTTATGGAATACATCTTTGTAGCGCTCGCGAATATCGACAATGGCTTGTAAATTAACTTCATTGAATGTCGTTAAAATTGCGGCGTTATGTTGTGCATCGAGTAAACGCTCAGCGATGCGTGCGCGTAAACGGGTCATGGGAACACGTTTATCAACACGCGCGCTTGTTGCAGATAAAACATCCGCTTTGGTTGCACGGCCGTCTTTGCCAGTACCTTGAACTGCGCTTAAATCAACATTGTGCTCGGCTGCTGCGCGACGTACAGAAGGACCTGCGGCTGGCGCTTTTGCTGCGGGTGCAGCAGCGGGCGCGGGGGTTGAAGCAGGTTTCTCGGCGGCCTTTTCTGCAGCCGCTGCAGCAGGTTTTTCTTCTGCCTTTACACCTTCTTCCAATAAAGCAATCACTTCTTGCGCAGTCACAGTGCTGCCTTGTGGTTTAACAATGCTGCTTAATACACCATCAACCGGCGCAGGCACTTCCAGCATCACTTTGTCAGTTTCAATATCGACCAGATTTTCATCGCGTTTTACAAAATCACCTGGCTTTTTATGCCATGTAGCGACGACGGCATCTGCAACAGATTCAGGTAACACCGGGACTTTAATTTCTATGGTCATTTTACTTTCCTTATCCTAAGGCTTGTTCAACTAAAAGATTTTGTTCTGACACATGCACAGAATGATAACCTGCTGCAGGTGATGAAGAAGCAGTTCTGCCCGCATATTCTAAAGATTGATGTGGGGCCAATGACGCGCGTAGATGATGCTGTGTGCAATACCATGCGCCTTGATTTTCTGGCTCTTCTTGACACCAAATCACTTGTTTTGCCGCCGCGTATTGCGCTAATAATTGCTGCAATTGCACTTCAGGGAAAGGATACAACTGCTCGATACGAATAATCGCAACATCAGTGCGATTTGTTTCACGGCGTTTGGCTAATAAATCATAGTACACTTTGCCGCTGCATAATATCACGCGCTGCACATTTTGCACTGGAATATCATCTATTTCTGGCAGGATGAGTTTGAATTCACCATCGGCTAATTCAGATAAAGTTGAAACCGCTAATTTATGTCGTAATAAACTTTTCGGTGTCATCACGATTAAAGGTTTGCGGAAATTTGCCACCATTTGTCGGCGTAACATATGAAATACTTGTGCCGGTGTTGAGGGCACGCACACCAACATATTATGTTCTGCGCAGAGTTGTAAATAACGCTCTAAGCGTGCGGAAGAATGTTCAGGGCCCATGCCTTCGTAGCCATGCGGCAATAACATCACTAAGCTACTTAAGCGGCCCCATTTATGTTCACCTGAGCTGATAAATTGGTCGATGACCACTTGCGCGCCGTTGGCAAAGTCGCCAAATTGGGCTTCCCATAACACTAAAGTGGTTGGCGTGGTTGTTGAAAATCCATATTCAAATGCGAGTACGGCTTCTTCAGATAATAAAGAATCGATCACAACAAAGTGCGGCTGGGAGGCTGATAAATGCGCAAGTGGGCAATACGGCGTGCCCGTTTCTTGATCGTGTAATACCGCATGTCGATGCGCGAATGTGCCGCGACCCGAATCTTGGCCGCTTAAGCGCACCGCGAATCCTTGTTCGAGCAAAGTTGCATACGCTAAATTTTCGGCATAACCCCAATCGAGTGGCAACTCGCCCAAGGTCATTTTTTGTCTATCTTCAATGATTTTTGCGACTTGTTTTTGCAGCACAAAACCTGCTGGCAAGGTATTTATTTTTGTGGCAAGTTGCACTAAATCAGATTGCTTAACGCGCGTGTCCACCGCTTGATTGGAATTATGTTGTAAATAAGGCGTCCAGTCCGCTAACATTTCGCGCGAGCCATGGGTGAGCGCTTCTACAATATTTTTGCCCGCGTCTAAATGATCGCGATAGGTATCGATCATAGCGATCATTTCTTTATCGGTGATCATACCCGCTTGAATTAATTGTTGACCGTATAAAACTGCAGTAGTCGGATGATTACGAATTTTATGATACATTAATGGTTGTGTTGCAGCAGGTTCATCCGCTTCATTATGACCGTGACGGCGATAACAGATTAAATCAACCACCACGTCTTTTTTAAATTTCATGCGGTATTCTAAGGCTAATTTAGCGATAAAAACCACCGCTTCGGGATCATCGCCATTCACATGGAAAATCGGCGCATCGATCATTTTCGCAACATCGGTGCAATATAAAGTTGAACGCGTATCACGCGGATTACTGGTGGTGAAACCTACCTGATTATTGATCACTACATGTACGGTACCCCCGGTGTTAAATCCACGGGTTTGTGACAGACTAAATGTTTCCATCACCACGCCTTGGCCGGCAAATGCGGAATCACCGTGTAATAAAATGGGTAGGACTTGTTGATGCTCGCGATCGTTTCGACGCTCTTGTCTTGCTTTGACTGAGCCTTCAACCACCGGAGAAACAATTTCTAAGTGTGAAGGGTTAAACGCTAAAGCTAAATGCACTACACCTTGTTCAGTCGCAATATCAGAAGAAAAACCTTGGTGGTATTTTACATCGCCGGAAATAAGTTCAATCGGCGCTTTGCCCTCAAATTCTTTGAATAAACTGTTCGGGGCTTTACCGAGTATATTGATCAGCACATTTAAGCGGCCGCGGTGGGCCATGCCGATAATGACTTCTTTCGCGCCTCTTACGCTTGCGCATTGAATCAATTCATCCATCATCGGAATGAGGCTATCGCCCCCTTCTAATGAAAAACGTTTTTGTCCGACATATTTGGTATGTAAATAACGCTCGAGGCCTTCGGCTTTATTCAATAAATTTAAGATGTGTTTTGATTTTTCAACGGTGTATTTTAAATTGGGCAGGCCCGCTTCTAAATACTGCATTAACCAGTCTAATTCCTCTTCGGTACCTACATGCATGTATTCCGCGCCAATGCTGCCGCAGTAAATTTTTTCTAAGCGTTGAATCATTTCTTTGAGGCTGGCTTCAGGAAAGTCTGCGATACTACTTTCGAATACTTCATCTAAATCCGCTTGCGATAAATGATGATATTCAAGGGTTAATTCAGGTAATACTTTATGATGAACTTGCATTTGCAATGGATCTAATTTTGCACGTTTATGGCCAGAGGCACGATATGCATCGATCAATAATTGCACTTGCATTTGTTTTTGTTCAACTACGGTATCAACCGCGCCCATTGCAACACCCATGCGCGCTTTATTTTTTGCAAAATCTAAAAAGGCTTGTTGAACCGGTAAATGTGGCACTTCTACGGTTTGACCTTTCACTGGGTGTAGCGCATCAAATTTTGCACGAAGGCCGGGGTCGATACTGCTGGGATCGGCGAGGTATTGTTCGTATAAGGGCTCTAAATAAGCTGCGTTATCGCCATCAAATAAAGAGCTTGCCCATAATTCTTGCATGCTGTTAAACCCCTTCCTTCAACATTTCTGTACGAATATGCGCGATGGCTTGGGTGGGATTTAAACCTTTGGGGCACACATCGGCACAATTCATAATACTGCGACAGCGATACATACTGTAGGCATCTTCTAGATTGGTTAAACGCTGCTGTTTTGCGGTATCGCGACTGTCACTAATAAAACGTGAAGCTTGTAATAAGGCAGCAGGACCGACAAATTTATCGGGGTTCCACCAATATGAAGGGCAAGCCGTGGTACAACACGCACATAAAATACATTCATATAAGCCGTCTAATTTTGCGCGATCGGCTGGCGATTGTAAGCGCTCGATTGCAGGCGCTGGGGTATCGTTTTGTAAATAAGGTTGCACTTTTTCATACTGCTGATAAAACTGCGTCATATCGACAACCAAATCGCGAATAACGGGTAGACCGGGTAGCGGACGCAATACAATCGGTTGCGATAATTCAGACACCGACGTGATACAACATAAACGATTTTTACCGTTGACATTCACTGCATCTGAGCCGCACACGCCTTCACCGCAGGAATGACGAAAAGTAAAGGTTTCATCCTGTTCTTTTAATTTGCGCAGCGCTGCCAGCACCATTATATCTTTACCCGCTTCGATAGTGATGCTCATTTCTTGCATGAAAGGTTTAGCATCTTTTTCCGGGTTATACCGATAAACTGAAAATTTGACTTGGGTGTCAGCAGACATAACTATCCTCTTAAGATTTAATACACACGTTCAATTGGCGCAAAAGCTTCCATGGTTTT
>CAZPAA010000045.1:0-11032 GCA_964584425.1 uncultured Gammaproteobacteria bacterium
TTCAACAACCTCATCCTCAAAGTATCCTAAACAATCAAGGGCATACGGCTTTAATGGCCAAACAACGTTTTATCACCTTGGGTGAGACACGGGGTGATCAAGTCGCGGTATTAAAAGGTTTAAATGAAAATGACGAAATTGTCACCAGTGGACAAATAAAATTACGCAATGAAGTTGGCGTTAAAATCAATAATGAAATTCAGCCGAGTAATGATGCCAGCCCAACAGTAACGGATGAGTAAAGCCAGATGAAATTTACTGATATTTTTATACAGCGCCCCGTGCTTGCGACCGTCATCAGTTTGCTGATTTTGGCGCTCGGGATCCGTTCTATTTTTGTTTTAACTGTCAGAGAATTTCCATTTACTGAAAATGGTATTATCACCATTGAAACGCCTTATGTAGGCGCAGATCCAGAAGTCATTGAAAGCTTTATCACCTCCACCTTAGAAAGCGCCGTCGCGCAATCCAATGGCATTGATTATATGACATCCATCAGTAGCCGCGGAATTAGCACCATTTCGGTATTTCTGCACCTTAACTATGACACGGATAAAGCACTGGCTGAAATTACTACGAATGTGAGTGCGGTGGTTGATCAACTTCCACCGGATGCAAAAGCGCCACAAATTTCTATTGATGTCGCACAAGCAACCGATTTGATGTACATTGGTTTTTATAGCGATGTATTATCTAGAAGTGAAATCACCGATTATATTATTCGCATTGCGCAGCCTAAAATACGCGCTGTCAATCAAATCCTAGATGCGGAATTACTGGGCTGGCGCCACTTTGCCCTAAGAGCCTGGTTAGATCCAGATAAACTCGCCTCATACAATTTAACTGCAAGCGATATATTCGCAGCGCTTGATCAAAATGATTTTCTCTCCGCGTTAGGACGATCGGATGGACAAATGGTCGCAGTCAATATTAATGCCAATACCAATTTAAAATCGCTGGAAGAATTTCAAAATTTAATTATTGCCTATCAAGAGGGTGCGGTTATCAAATTAAGTGATGTTGGAACGGTAACCTTAGGTGCAGAAAATTATGATTCAACCGTCAATTATGATGGGAAAAACGCTGTATTTATCGGCATCCAGGTTGTTCCAGATGGCAATGTGCTCACCGTGCTTGAAAATGTTAGAGCAGTTGTCCATGAAATATCTGAAGAATTACCCGAGGGTTTAAACGCAAGAATTGTATACGACTCCACCGATTATATTCATGCTTCCATTGCTGAAGTTTTAAAAGCACTATTTGAAACGATTATCATTGTTATTTTAGTGATCTTCGCATTTTTAGGTAGTCTGCGCAGTTCTATTATCCCAATTGTTGCAATCCCACTCTCGCTGATTGGGAGTTTCTTTATGATGTATTTATTGGGTTATACCATTAATTTACTGACATTATTATCGTTAGTATTGGCCATAGGTTTAGTGGTCGACGATGCAATCATTGTGGTTGAAAATGTAGATAGACACATACGCGCAGGGAAATCTGCAATAGATGCCGCGATCATCGGCGTGCGTGAATTAGCCAATCCCATTATTGCCATTTCTGTTGTGCTGATCGCAGTGTACTTACCTATTGGTTTTATGGGCGGCTTAACGGGTATTTTATTTAAAGAGTTTGCTTTTACTCTGGCAGGTTCGGTGGCGATTTCTGCGATTATTGCACTGACGCTCTCTCCGATGATGTGCTCAAAACTGATGCGCTTGGAGCCTACAAAGGCGCATCATTTGGTTGAAAAAATTAATGATCAATTTGAAAAAATACGCGAGCGCTATAAAAATTTATTAGGTCGAACCTTGCAATATATCGATGTAACCGCGGTTTTTTCCGTGATCATTATCATCAGCATGATTGCTTTATATATGACCTCAAAATCTGAATTAGCTCCGGATGAAGACCAAGGATTATTGTTAGCCGATCTCACCACCGCGCCTAATGCAAATGTGTACCAAACTTCATTGTATTCGCAAGATTTTTATAAACGCTTATCAAAATTTGAAGAAGTTAAACATATTTATCAATTAGATGGTATTACGGATGTGAACGGTACCGTGGGTACATTAAATACCTCTTTAGGCGGCGTTGTTTTCAAACCTTGGGAAGAGCGCGATCATACCATCAGTGATCTGATGCCCTTGATGCAAGAAGAAGTGGATAATATCGCCGGTGCATCCATCGCGCTGTATCAACCTTCACCCTTGCCAGGATCAACTGGGCTGCCGATACAATTTGTGATCACCACCACAAAATCGTATGAAGAACTGGGTGAAATATCAACAAACTTTTTACACAAAGCCAAAGACTCCGGTTTATTTTCTTACGTGGAAAATGATTTAAAATTTGATATGCTGCAAGCAACGCTCATGATCGATCGTGAAAAAGCCGCTGCGCTGGGCTTAAATATGACCGATATTGGTAATGTTTTGTCTTCTGCACTCTCGCAAGAATATGTGAATTTCTTTGAGTTAGAGGGTAGGGCCTATCAAGTGATCCCGCAAATAATGCGAAAAGATCGCTTAAATTACGCACAAATCTTAAATTATTATATCACGACGCCTTCAGGCGCATCCGTCCCACTGTCTACATTTGCAACAGTTAAAACTTCGGTTATTCCTGAATCGTTAAATCATTTTCATGAATTACGTGCAGCGACCATTTCAGGCGTCCCGAATACGGGCATCACCATGGGTATGGCGATGGATCGTTTAGAAATTTTTGCGGAAGAATTATTGCCTGAAGGATATGGTTTTGATTACGCAGGAGAATCACGCCATTATCAACAAGAAAATGCGGCGGTACCGATCACGTTGATATTTTCTTTGGTCATTATTTTTCTTTCACTCGCTGCATTATTTGAGAGCTTTAGAGATCCATTTATTATTTTAATCAGTGTGCCGATGTCGATTTTCGGCGCGCTATTATTTATCAATTTAGGCATAGGGGGTGCCAGCTTAAATATTTATACACAAGTGGGATTGGTGACTTTAATTGGTCTTATCAGTAAACATGGGATTTTGATTGTCCGTTTTGCAAATACCTTGCAAGCGGAAGGAAAAAGTAAATCAGACGCGATTATTATGGCAGCCAGTATTCGTTTACGTCCGATTCTGATGACGACCGGCGCCATGGTGTTAGGTGTTGTGCCGTTATTAATTGCACAAGGCCCTGGAGCGGAAAGTCGTTTTAATATTGGCTTAGTGATCTTCAGTGGTATTTCAATTGGGACATTGTTTACTTTGTTTGTGCTTCCAGCGATGTATTTGCTTTTAGGAAACAATGTTGCAAAACAAAAGCAAGTGATAGCGCAATAACAAAACAAATACCGGCCACATGCAAAGGCAATTGCATATAAATACTGGCAATCACTCCAGAAATAATCGGCGCAAGCGTCCATGCAACACTTTTGACTACGCTTGCAATCCCCATCATATGTCCTTGTTGCTGTGCATGGGCTGCATCAGAATAAAGACTAATACTGGCGGTATAAACAAATCCGCCGCCGATGCATAACGGGATCGTAACAATCCAAAATAAATGAAACAGTGATAAACTAAGGCAAGTGAAAATGCTGAATATCAATAACAATAATCCAATGCACAAACTGCGGTGTAATCCCAAGCGCACGATAAATGGTCTTACCACGATTGCGATCGATAACATAAAAATCAATGCAACAAATGACATAAATAATCCAGTCGTTTCAGCGCTTGCGCTAAACACATTTTGTAAATAAATCGGCGCAAACTGAAAGAATAAATTCCAGCCTAAGGTAAATAAAAAATAAATCAGGGATAAATAAATCACAATGTTATTTTTAAATAGTTTTAGCGGAATAATTGAGCCTGGAACATTTTCAACGGTGTTGGTCGCGACAAAAGTTTCTTTAAAAAATAATTGTAATAAAATGAGTGCGATGATGCCTAATATGACCGTTGCGATAAATGGCGAATAAATCGTAAAAAACGGTGAAATATCGCTGGATAGTAATCCGCCTATGACCGGGCCAATCACAAAACCTAACGTATTGGCCATCACCACCGCACTCATATTTTTAGCTTTATCCAAACTATCTACACTCACATCCGCCATCGATGCTTGTGCAATAATATGCGAGCCTGCAGTTAATCCTGCGATAGCGCGACCTAATATAATGAGCCATAATGCATGCAATTGCATGCCGATGATAAGGAATAAAAATCCTAAGCAAAATCCGATTAAGCACAATTGAAATGCTTTTTTTCTACCGAACTCGTCGGATAACTTGCCGATTTTAAGTGAACCAATGGCCATAAAAAAAGGGTAGGTTGCAAACACCATTCCTAAATACAACAAGCGTGTTTTTTCGCTTATCGCCGGATTAAACATGCTGCTTGTGGGATCTAAAAAATAATACGCCATCGTAGGGTAGACCACACCAAGTCCTACCGCATCGATAAAGATGATAAATAATAATGTCAAACGGGATAAATTGACGTTCATGTCATTCAGGATGCTTTTTGGTGAAGGAACAAATGATTTTCTTCTATATTCCTAATTTTTAAAATATCCTCTTCGATGACGCGCATGTCTTCATGCATCAATAATACCCAACCGGGTGAGGTGAGTAAATCGATGGTTTTAGGCACAGCGCCGCTTACCAATAATTTTTGCATGCTGACACTTTCGAGTTGTTTAATTGAAGCGAGTGCTGCTTCATTCACCACGCAATTGTCATATAAAACGCGATGTGAAACGCAGACGACATTTTTTTTCAATTGATAAGGCGCGCGTGTGTGTGCTGCAAAACTTTTCGGATCAACCATGGCCTCTGCGGTGAGGGAAACTTGAGTATGATTGAGCGCGAGTTTTTGCAATTCATTCGGAATACCTAAGCCCATAATGCGGCCATTGGTTTCAATTAATACGGGACCATTTGCAGTGAGCATGACTTCGCTGTGCGCAGGACCCAGTTTAAATCCAAGCACATCCACCACTTTTAACATATATTCTTTGAGTTTATTTTGTATTTCACCGGTAGAAGGTAAAAGAATCATCGTATCGTAAGTGATTTTTTCCCCATGAAATTTATTTGCTTGCCAAATATCGCTGATATAAATCTGGCCTTCGCAGGAAACGGTGTTGACGATATATTCTTGTCCTTGTAAAAAGGGCTGCGCAATCGCTTGATGATAACGGTGTCCTAAAAAACTGCGGTGTTGCAATAAATAGTCTAGTGCCGTACAGACTTCCTCAAAATTGTTGCACAAGGATAAACCTTCCGTGCCGGCGCCATCGATGGGTTTAATGATAATCGGCCAGGCGTGGTATTCATTCGCCCAATCGGTAATTTCTTGCGCATCAGTGGATTTTAAATCAGCAATGTGGACCAGATTGTGCTCGGCCAAACGTCGGGCCATTAAGTGCTTATCGCGCCGACAGGGGCTGGTGGCTAATGCGTTTTGGTTTAATCCCAAGGCATGGGCAATCTCATCGGCGATGGCAACCCCGGGATCAGAGCCAGAAACTACCCGCTTAATCGGCAGGGGTTGCAACTGTGCAATGATTTTTTCAAGGTCGTCTTTTTCATCGATAATCAGGGCAAAATCTTCGGGCTTAAAGCTATTGGCGTAAAAGGCAGTTTTCTCACCTGGACTGCTTACGTGGATACACTGATACCCCCGTTTTATAAATTCCTCGGCAAGATAGCGCGAAGTGCTATAGGCATCAACGATGACACAGTATTGTTGTTCCATGGGTATTATTCTTATTTTTATCAGGAAGTAATATAAAGTATAGCAGTTATCCTTATCGGGATCATGCTAGAGAGTCCCCCTTTGTGAAAAGGGGGTAGGGGGGATTTACGATCTTTACGTATAATCAGACATCTCAAATCCCCCGCCCTAAGAAGGGCACCCCCTTTATAAAGGGGGACTACCACTCTATCAAAATTTCCATTGACAATGGAAAGTTTCATGGGTAAATTACTATTATAAATGGAGAGTTTATGGATCCTATCGTCTTAAAACAGGTCATTCTTGAGCAAGCGCAGGTTCGTTTACCCGAGGACTATGTGCCGCGTGCCATAATGCCACATATACAACAAATGGCCCAAACCGGCCAGGTTGTGGTTTTGACTGGATTACGTCGGGTGGGCAAATCAACCCTCATGCAGGTTTTACGACAATCTTCTGAAAAAGCGGATTATTACTTAAATTTTGATGATGACCGTCTGGTGCAATTCGCCCTGGAAGATTTTCAAGTTTTGTTGGAATTATTTTTAGAAATCTATGGGGAAGAAGATACGTTTTACTTCGATGAAATTCAAAATATCCCGGAGTGGGAGCGTTTTATTCGTCGTTTGCATGATAATGGCAAACGTATTTTTGTAACGGGTTCGAATGCGGCTTTATTTAGCAAAGAATTAGGCACGAGATTAACCGGACGTTATTTGCAAATAGAGGTATTACCCTTTTCATTTCAAGAGTTTCTTTATTATCAGAAAGTAGATATTCCTCCATTAGATAGAATAACCACGGTTAAAAAAGCTGAAATAAAAAAACAATTTCATTTATTTTATCAAATGGGTGGGATCCCTCAGTATATTCGTACGCAAGAAATGACCTTGTTACAAGGATTATATGAGAGCGTTATCTATCGTGACATTATTGCAAGATATCGACTCAGTAATGAAAAACCCATAAAAGAACTGGTTTATTATTTGGCGAGCAATCTTAGCAAAGATGTGAGCTTTAACGCATTGCGTAAATTATTGAAATTAGGCAGCGCCACTACAGTTTCAGAGTACTGTCATTATTTAGCTAATAGTTATCTTTGTTTTTTTATCAATCGATATGATGTGTCTTTGAAAAAACAAATACTTTCTAGCAAAAAAGTTTATTTTATTGATGCAGGACTTGCACAATCTGTTGGTTTTCGTTTTTCAGAAGATAAAGGAAGATTATTGGAGAATATGATTTATCTGGCATTGCGAAGGTTTCATGGCCCAGAAATTTATTTTTACCGGGAAAATAAAGAGTGTGATTTTTTATTACGTAAAGGGATGCATATTATTGCTGCCCTCCAAGTCTGTGTTTCCTTAAAAGAAGCTAAAACCAAGCGTCGTGAAATGGAAGGGCTCATAGCCGCCATGCAAGCATTTGGTTTGAGTGAAGGATGGATTTTGACTGAAGATGAGACAGGGGATGAGATTGTTCAACAAGATGGAAAATCTTATCAAATTAAAGTCAGACCCATTTGGGATTGGTTATTGAGCCTGTGAATCTAAAGACCCTTGCTTTCACAGGTTAAATGGGTTACTTTGGAACATTTATTCTGCACAATAAACGGGAAAATCTAAATGTTTCAAAAGCTTACACGAAAAACTTGGGGTAGTATTTTTATGGTGGCGGGTACCGCAATTGGTGCCGGAATGTTGGCGCTGCCGATTGTGACCAGTGAAATTGGGTTTTTCTATGCGGTTCTTCTTTTCCTCGTGAGTTATGCATATATGTTGATTAGCTCATTTTTGCTGGTCGAGGCGAGCTATTATAGCAAAGTCGAGAATGCCAATATTATCTCCATCTCTGGCGAGCGCTTAGGGGTGATTGCGCAGATAGTGGCGTGGGTTTGCTTTTTATTATTATTGTATTCCGTGGCGGCTGCTTATATCTCTGCGGGTGGGGCGTTGGTTGGTCATTTTCTGCAGGAGTTTATGGGTGAGGGCGTATCCTTATATTGGGGGATGTTTATCTTTATCGTCGTGTTTGCCTTGATAGTGCTGTTTGGAATGCGTTCAACTGACTTAATTAATCGGATTCTATTAATTGGCCTAGTCGGTGCGTTTTTATATTTGCTCTTGAGTATGGCGCCGCACGTTGAGGCGAGTAATTTCGTTATTGGCGATGTGACTTATCTTTGGGCGATTGTACCCGTGGTTATTTTGTCTTTTACTTCTAATATCATCATCCCAACCTTAAAAAATTATTTAAATCATGATGTGAAGCAATTATCCCGCGCCTTGTGGATCGGCGGGTTAATTCCTTTAGGATTTTACTTGTTGTGGCAATTTATTATCATGGGCGTGTTGCCAATGTACGGGGATCACAGCTTGGTGGCGATAGAACATAGTGAATTTCCGGTGAATGCTTTAACTCAAACGTTGGAAAGTTCTTTGGGTTTAAGCCGTGCCGCCGTCGCGGTTGGGATCTTTTCTTTTTGTGCGTTGACCACTTCGTTTTTAGCGGTGTTGGTGAGTTTGGTGGATTTTCTGGCCGATGGATTGCGTATTAGTCGCATTGCGGTAATGGGTAAGAAAATCTATTTAGCGATGGCGGTGATCCCACCTTTATTGTTTGCTTTATTTTTTCCGGAAGGGTTTATTGTGGCGCTCGGTTATGCGGGGGCGTTTGTGGCGATTTTGTATGGGGTTTTGCCGGCGCTGATGGTTTGGAAGGCGCGGTATCATTTGGGACTTCAGACGCAGATGAAGGTGTTTGGTGGGAAGGCTTTGTTGGTTTTGATTTTGTTGGCGTCTGTTGCGATTATTGTGTTTCAAATTGGTGCTACTTTAGGCTTGTTGCCGATGTAATGAGGAGGCGTCTATTGGGGGTTGGGGGCTTTAAACTTTTGAAAAAGCCCCCAACCCCCAATAGACGCTACCTTTATCTTGATATTAAGTTGCGAACTCCGTCATTGCGAGCGTAGCGAAGCAATCCAGGTTTTCTCAAATATTGATTTCGAACCTGGATTGCTTCGCTACGCTCGCAATGACGGAGTTTTCGTAAATCTAATTCCTTTGAGGGGTTTATGAGTTTTTTAAAAAACGATCGTTTTATTCGCGCGCTATTTCGTCAGCCGGTGGACTGTCCACCGATTTGGATTATGCGCCAAGCTGGGAGGTATTTACCTGAGTATCGTGCTGTTCGTCAAAAAATGGGCACGTTTATGGATTTGGTGCAAAATCCTGATGCGGCCTGTGAAGTCACTTTGCAACCGATTGAAAGATTTGATTTTGATGCGGCAATTTTATTCTCAGATATTCTCACCATCCCACATGCGATGGGCTTAGGTTTGCAGTTTGTAGCAGGTGAAGGTCCGATGTTTGCAAACCCTATTAAAACAGCACGCGATGTCGAGCAATTGCCAACGCTTGATCCTATGCGTGAATTAAAATATGTATTAGATACCATCTCACTCATTCAACATGAATTGGCCGGGCGTGTCCCACTCATTGGTTTTGCGGGTAGTCCTTGGACTGTGGCTTGTTATATGGTGGAAGGTTCGGGGAGTAAAGAATTTACTATTATCCGCGCAATGCGTTATCAGCGTCCGGATATTTTAGAAGCGCTTTTGACGAAATTAATTAAAGCCACGACAGATTATTTAAACGCTCAAATTGCAGCCGGTGTGAATGCGGTGATGATTTTTGATACGTGGGGTGGTTTGTTAACGCCGGAAGATTATCAGCATTTTTCCCTACAACCCATGGAGCAGATCATAAGCGGTCTGCATTTAAATGGTAAAATCCCCACGATTATTTTTACCAAAAATGGGGGTCAACATTTAGAGGCAATGGCTGCTTCCGGTGCGAATGCGCTCGGCATCGATTGGATGACCTCATTCAAAGCCGCCAAAGCCAGGGTCGGAGATAAAGTGGCCCTGCAAGGTAATTTAGATCCCGCTGCCTTGTATGGCACGCCCGAGTCTATTTCTCATGCCGCCCACGCGATTCTCAATGTCTATGGCCATGAGCCTGGACATGTCTTCAACCTAGGCCATGGCATTTATCCTGATATTGATCCAGAGCGAGTGGCGTTCCTGGTCGAAACCGTACATAATTTCAAGGTGGTTTAGAAGGGATGAATGTATGTTACGGTTGGTTATTTTATTATGTGGAATATTATCGCTAAGCGCCTGCTTCTTTGATGAACGCACGCTGGTGCAAGGCTATGTGTATCAAGAACCCATTTACATGACCAGTAATCAGGGCGGTATATTATTCACCCTCGATGTTGAACGCGGACAAAAAGTCACCAAAGACCAAGCCTTATTTTCCTTAGATCCCGCCCCAGAAGATCATGAGCTCAAAGCCACCCAAGAGCAACTCCTGCAAGCGCAATCAACCCTGGCTGATATTGAAAAAGGCAGTCGCGAAACAGTCTTAGAAGGGTTACGCGGGCAAATTAATCAAGCCCAAGCGGCATTAGATATCGCGCAAAAAAAAGCCGCGCGCTTTGAAGAACTCTGGCAAAGAAAAGTCATCGACACCGAGAGTCGCGATGAAGCTGCCGCCGATGAAGCTGAAAAACGTGCAGCCCTTGAAACTGCAAAAGCAAATTTGGCTGAAGCAGAATTAGGCGCAAGGGTTGATGCCATCAAAGCACAAAAAGCCGTAGTACAAAATCTAGAAGCCCAAGTAGAAAGCAAACGCTGGGCGCTCGAGCAAAAATTCATTAGGGCACCGAAAGATGCGCTGGTCGTCGATACATTTTATCGCCCCGGAGAAAATGTCAGCCCCGGTTATCCCGTTGTGGAATTATATGATCCCAACCGGTTATTTGCGATCTTCTATATTAGCGAGCCATTATTAAGCGAAATTTGCCTAGGCCAAGAAATATTGGTTGCACACAATCGCGATGACGATAAAATCCCTGCAGTGATAAGTTATATTTCTCCCGAAGCAGAATATACGCCCCCTGTTATTTACAGCCGTGAAAACAATCAAGTTTTAGTTTTTAAAATTCAAGCCACCTTGCCTTATGAGCAAGTCAAATCTTTTCATGCGGGTCAACCCATCGATGTTTATGTAAAAAAAGATAAAAAATGTCATGAATGATGCACCTCTTGTGATCGATGTAAAAAATTTAAATAAAAGTTTTGACGGCAAAAGTGTCGTGCGCAATGTAGCTTTGCAAGAAAAAAAGGGCGAAATCTTCGGTTTTCTTGGCCCCAACGGCAGCGGCAAACCCACCACCATTCGCAGGATTTGGGGTCTGCTCACCCCAGATAAAGCCGGGGTTACTTGCTTAGGTTTTAATTT
>CAZPAA010000046.1:0-10979 GCA_964584425.1 uncultured Gammaproteobacteria bacterium
AGCCTGATGCGATTATGGGTGAATATGTGGCCAGTGTGACGATTGCGGGCAATCAAATCTCTATCCTATTTAAGCCTGACGCGGGCGATGGGATTGCCGATCAGCGTATTGTTTTGCAGGCACAGGATACCAGGGGCACTATTCAATGGCATTGTTCTAGCTCGGAGATTGCCGCACAATTTTTACCACAAAATTGTCGATCCTAGCTATATTGTCAGTTGTTTTACTTGTAAGATATGGGGGGCTTCTGTATAATAACCGTTTATGGGATTAATGAAATTTTATTTTTATGTTTCGGAGATTTGTTTTCCGCGACATGAACCACAGCATCAAAAAAGTGAACTCATCAAAGCGCTTGAAAAAAAATCTTCTGATTCAGAAAATGATGAATATATCAACACACCCGATGATGATATTATAAAACCACGTGCGCATGTGGCATTTAATACCGATACGGGTGGGTTTATCTTAACGTGTCCACAAAAACCTTACGCCCGTAATCAAGCCAGTATATTAATGCATCATTATTTTACTACACCTTTTACTTGCAGTTTGTATGAAACAAATAGTACAGGCGAACTTAATTTAACTGCGAATAATTGGCCACAAATGCAACATTTTATCAACGGGGTTGGAACGCATATTAAAGATGCAAAACCTGTATTTCAACAAATACAGCAATGGGCAGAACAAAAATTTAATCATCAATCAACCGTGACGCAAACACCTACAATTTAACTATTTCACATATTCTAAAGAAACTTGATCGTGTCCTAGCCAATCACGTAACGTTTTTAATAAAGACTCATCTGGATTAATGCGCCAAGCATCCCCCAATTTTAATTGCGCTTGTGCATTATTTTGTAGATATTGAATAAACACTGGGCATTTACCTTGGGAATAAGGCTTTAATTTTTCCATTAATTGTGCGACTAAATCTTCTTTAACCAAATGTTGATCGATTTTTAACAATAAGCGCTGTACAAATTGACCGCGCGCGGTATTAATATCAAACACCTCTGACACGCGCATGCGTACACCGCCGGAATATTCATCATGTGCAACAATGCCTTGTACTACTAACAGCGTGTCGCTTTGTAACAGGGGGCGATATTTTTCGAATTCATTATTAAATAATGTCACATCGATGCGCGCGGTTTGATCGTCTAATGTTGCGATGGCAATGCGTTTGCCTTGTTTAGTTTTGACGACGCGAAGGCCGATTAAGAAGCCGGCGATGGTGATTTTTTTATCGGGTTCTGGGCGAACTTGGGTGATGCGACAGGTGATAAATCGTGATAATTCAGGTAAAAATTCCGTGATGGGATGTCCGGTTAAATACAAACCTAAAGTTGCCTTTTCTCCTGCTAGACGCTGCGCATCAGACCACACATTCGCAACAATTAATTCTGGATCAACCGGCGTTTGACTAGAGTCTGAGAATAAATCGCCCTGCCCTAGCGCTGAATCTTTTGCGGTTTTTTCGGCTAATTGTATGGCTTTATCAAGGGATGCAAATAAAATCGCACGGTGTGGGGCAAAATCATCGAGTGCGCCGGATTTTATTAAAGCCTCCATTGCACGGCGGTTGTTTTTGCGCAGATCAATGCGCTGACAAAAATCGAATAGATCTTTGAATGGTCCCTGTGCACGACTTTCAATGATCGATTCGATCGCTGCAGCGCCTAAACCTTTAATTGCGCCTAATCCGTAGATAATTTCGCAGTTACGTGCTTTGAACTGATATTCGCTGTGATTAATATTCGGCGGCAAAATTTCTAACTTCATGATGCGGCATTCTTCGATCAGCATCACAACCTTATCGGTATTATCCATATCGCTAGATAATACACTCGCCATAAATTCAGCGAGATGGTGTGCTTTTAAATAGGCGGTTTGATAGGCTAATAAAGCATAAGCGGCTGAGTGCGATTTGTTAAAACCGTAACCCGCAAACTTTTCCACCAAATCGAAAATATTCGTTGCAATGGTTGCGGCAACGCCCCGCTCCACTGCGCCTTTTACAAAAATCTCGCGCTGTTGCGCCATTTCTTCTGGCTTTTTCTTGCCCATCGCGCGACGCAGTAAATCAGCGCCGCCTAAAGTATAACCCGATAAGGTTTGCGCAATTTGCATGACTTGTTCTTGGTATAAAATAACGCCGTATGTGGGCTCGAGGATCGCTTTTAAACTCGGATGTGGATATTCGACCTTTGCACGTCCATGTTTACGATTGATAAAATCATCCACCATACCGGATTGGAGTGGTCCTGGGCGGAACAAGGCGACCAGCGCGATAATATCTTCAAACGTATCGGGTTGGAGACGTTTGATTAAATCTTTCATCCCGCGGGATTCAAGCTGAAATACTGCGGTAGTCATGCAGGCTTGTAATAAACTAAACGTTTTTTTGCAATCAAGTGGAATATGGGCGATGTCTAATTTTTCTTCGCGGTATTGATTAATCGCGCGACACGCCCAATCGATAATCGTTAATGTTCGCAAACCTAAAAAGTCGAATTTGACTAAGCCAATGGTTTCGACGTCATCTTTGTCGAGTTGGCAGACCAGTTGCTCGCCCTGGGATTCGCAATAAATTGGGGTGAAATCGGTGAGTTTGCCTGGCGCAATCACCACGCCCCCGGCGTGTTTGCCAGCGTTGCGGGCAAGACCTTCAAGTTTTAATGCGAGATCAATTAAATCGTGAACTTCTTCGTCTTGATCGTAGAGTTCTTTTAGCATTTTTTCATCGACTAAGGCTTTATCGAGGGTCATGCCTAATTCAAACGGTACAAGTTTCGCAATTTTATCGACTAGGCCGTATGGGTGGCCTAGTACACGTCCGACATCGCGCACGACTGCGCGCGCGGCCATGGTGCCGAAAGTGATAATTTGCGAAACGCTGTCGCGGCCATAACGCTGCGTGACATATTCGATCACTTCATCGCGGCGGTCCATACAAAAGTCGATATCAAAGTCTGGCATGGAGACCCGCTCGGGATTTAAAAAGCGCTCGAAGAGTAAATCATATTGCAGCGGATCTAAATCGGTGATGCCGAGTGCATAAGCGACTAATGAGCCTGCGCCGGATCCCCGGCCGGGGCCGACTGGAATGCCTTGATCTTTTGCCCATTGGATGAAATCGGCGACGATTAAGAAATAACCGGCGAAACCCATGTTATTGATAACTTCGATTTCGGTGTTGAGGCGATCTAAATAAACATCGCCATTCACACACCGTTTTTCTAAACCTATCATCGACTGTTCATGCAAATACGACTCGACTGTCATCTCATTGGGCACAGGAAAATCGGGCAAATGAATATCAAATAATTTTAGGCTGACGTTACAGCGCTTGGCGATTTCGACGGTATTTTCGATGGCTGCGGGTAAGTCTTGGAATAATTGCTGCATTTCATATGGACTGCGTAAATATTGCTGCGGTGTGTAAGCTGATACGCGCTTGGGATCTGCCAATAATTGCCCAGCGTGAATACACACTCTAGCCTCATGCGCATCAAATTCATTTTGTTCTAAAAACCGTACATTATTCGTTGCAACAATCGGCAATTGAAATTTTTGCGCGAGCTTGAGTGCGTGACTAATATACAATTCTTCTTGTGGTTTACCTAAGCGTTGTAGTTCAATATAAAATCTATCAGGGAAAATACTTTGCCAAAATTGTGCGCACTGTTCGGCTAATGCCATTTGATCGGCCAATAATGCGCGTCCAATGTCGCCGTCTTGCGCACAAGATAATGCAATTAAACCTTCTGCTTTTTGGGCTAGTTCATATTTTTGGATCACGGGGACATGATTATCTTCCCGCTGCAAATAACTTGAAGAAATCAATTGCTTTAAATGCGCAAAGCCGATGTCATTTTGGCACAATAATACCAGTTGGGAATAATGATGTTCTTGCGCAATATTCACCTGCGCAGCAAAAATCGGCTTAACACCGACATCTAAGCTTTCGCTATAAAATTTCACCATCGCAAATAAGTTATTTTGATCTGTCAGGGCTATTGCGGGCATCTGAAACTTGGCAGTTTTTTCTAATAAATCTGGGATGCGACAAAGTCCATCTTGTAGGGAAAATTCACTATGTAGGTGTAAATGAATAAAAGTAGGTTTACTCATGACTCGATTATTTCATTTGTACACAATATTCTGACCGGTTTAAAACTACGACGATGTATGTCCAAAACGCCATGTTGTTCCAATGCTTCAAGATGTTGTTTGGTGGGATAACCTTTATGCTGTGCGAAGCCATATTGCGGGTACTTCGCATCGAGTTCAACCATAATCGCATCGCGCGTGACTTTGGCGATAATTGATGCTGCGCAAATCGCCGGGATATTGGTATCACCCCCAATAATCGCTTGCACAGGATAAGGCACTTGGGGTTTATTGCGTCCGTCGACTTGAACTAAATAGGGTTTAATGCCCAAAGCTTCCACCGCGCGTGCCATCGCCAACATATCGGCTCTCAAGATATTCAATTCATCTATTTCCACAACGCTGGCCTCCCCAATACCAACCGCGATGGCATTTTCATGAATAATTGCGAATAACTCTTCACGCTTTTCTGGGGTAAGTTGTTTTGAATCAGCAAGGCCACGAATGGGCTTTTTAGGGTCTAAAATCACTGCCGCGGCCACCACCGGGCCTGCGAGGGGGGCGCATCCTGCTTCATCCACACCGGCAATTAAAATGTCTTCCATGGCTAAATCCTTTATAGCCGTAGTTTAAATCAAGACGATGAAGATGGGAAGAAAAAATATGTTCGTGGTTTGGATGGGGAGGATTATAGAGTAAGAGTATAAACTAACTTAATATTCACTTAATATTGCCGTAGTATTATGGAATCTTAAGATAAACAAAGGGTTAATGTGACTACATTAGATGACATATTAAGTGGCTTAGTTACGGCATCCAAGAACGAGGATGAACAGCAGGTAATTGCGCTAATCAATCAACTACTGAATGATAAACTACTTATAGCTCAATTAAATAAAATACAGATTAAAGCCTTACAAACGAGTTATGATTATCTGCTGACTCCCGAACAAGGTAACATTCTCAAATCACGTTTCCTAAGCTTAGTGTTGGATGATTTACGCAAGGCATTGATTCCTAAGAATAATCTACTATCTCCTAAAACTGCTATCGATACATTCTTTAAATACCCTAACTCTTCACTTTATTTATCTGCATTACAAGCCAACGATATTTTATTGATTCTCTATCATTCTCCCGATCATAAAGATAAAGAAGATTTAATCGGTCGATTTAATCGTTTATCAGCATATGATCGCAATCAGGCCGTGTTGAAATACTGTCTTGATGAACAGCTGAATTTTGATTTACCAGAAGAAATTAAATTGCAGCTATCTCCTGCAACAACCACGTTGCTTGATACTCAAGGATTAACGACTGATGAAAAAAATCCACTGCGTGCATTAGCAAATAATCAATTAAATTCAAAAATATATATTCTACTTGAAAAAAATCCTGCGGAATTATCAGTTGAACAAAATGAACTGGTTGAGTACTGGAAGATTTTACAAGATGAACGTTTTAAAGAACTTTTGTCAAACATAATAAAACCAACTGATCAATCAATAGCTTTAAGCTTTCTATCCTCTGATCCAGATAAAAAATCTAGAAAAGATGACAATTTATTATCCAAATCAGATGATTCCATCATCAACACCCCACATGGCGTGTATAAAATATTTCATGAAAATAAATTAGGTGAAGGAGCACAAGGAAAAGTAAAAAGAGGAATAAATCTATTAACCGGTGAAATAGTCGCCATCAAAGTTTTCACCTATGATCCCAATAACATAGATATCGAAATAGATGCACGGGTTGCAGCACATAATTTACGCCGTATTCGCGAATCAATCGATGAGGTTGTGCTTAGCGGGAGAGGGAAGACACACGACATTACTAAACATTACATCGTAATGAAGTATGCGCATGGAGATAATCTACAAAATTTTTTATATAACACAGATATTAATAAAAACCTAACCACCAAAAAAACCATTTCATTTGAAGATAGAAAATCACTCGCTAAATCTTTTATTACTAAACTTAAATCTCGCCATGATGCAGGGTGGATTATTCGTGACATCAAAATATCTAATTGCATAGCCAATAATAAAAATGATATCACCCTCGTTGACTTAGATCATATTAAAAATAAGTCTGACACTTGGAGATCACGAGAAATGTATTCCGCTGGATATATCGCTCCGGAATTACCAGAACAATCGCAATCTCAAGAATCTGACCGTTATGCTGCGGGCGCTGTCATTGCAACTATTTTCACCCCCTATAACCACGATAATTTAGAATTTATTCCGCAGTATGCCCTAGAATCTCAAGTAGAACATTATATCGACCAAGAACCCACAGATTATTTTGCAAAGGAAATGTGGTTAATTTGTAAACAACTGCTTAAGTCTGATCCTAACAAAAGACTCAGTTTAGAGGAAGCTCTCAAGAGAATTGCAGCGATAGAAAAATATCAAGCTGCAATGGGTGCTTTAGAAAAATTAGAAGACGGTTCGCTAGGAAAACAAATACATACAATCATCACAAACATTGTTCAGAATCACTCTAAGAAGCTTTACCACACTTCAGATCCCAGCTACTTTCCTTCACCATTTGAGCGCGTTGATCTGGATTTATTAACCAGAGTGGCTGAGCAAACGCTTGATATCTCCAACGGCGTTAAAACAAACCTAAATGAATATTTACAATTAGCAACAGAAATTAAAGGCAAATACCATTCCAGCGGTAAAAAATTAGCGTGGTTAATGGTTGGCCTTGTTGTTTTAGCCACTGTGGGTTTTGCCATTGCTGCATCTGGCGGGCTGGCCATTCCTGTTATTGCCGCAATAGCAAAAATAGGTGCGGTTTATTGTTCTTTGTTTACTGTAGCTTCTGCAGGACTAGGCCTATATTCGGGCTATTATACAAAGGAAAAGAATACTATCTTAACTCCGTTATTTGATAAAATTCATGCAGAAGATACAACTCCCAAACCAAACGCTTTTGGAATTCTCCCCTACAAGATATGAAGGGAATATCTTTACACATCTAATAACCGCCGCTTTGCTTCTCTCTTATCATTTTGATTACGCGTATTAGCCCCAACTTGTAATCGTAATTTGGGTAATTCATCAAAATTCTTATATTTCTCATCTGATGGAGATGTAGAATTTTCAGCATTATTGATAAGGTTACTGGTGGCTAATGCTTCCATTTCTTTATCTTTTACCGCTGGAACTGAAGACGATTGAAATGAGCTTTCTTTTTGAAGGGCCGCTTCATATGCAGTCTGATAATCTACAATAACATCATCAAAAATTTTAACCATGGCTTGAATAGAGATTTTCTTTCTCCCATCTGTATCTGCCTTGGCATAACACGTATTATCCAGCAAATTATCCTTCTCTAAAATTCCAATAATTTTGTCTAGATCTTCTGCAGCATCTTTAGGTAAATCTTTAATGCATTTTTTAATATATAAATGCATTGATTTATTTTCATCAACACAACATAAGCACATTGAAGCTAAACAAAGGATAGAAGTAGCGGTGACTAAACCCCAAAATGCGTTAAGAGCCATCTGCCATTCTTTATATTCTTTGTCTTTTATCACTCCATAATCATTGACATTCGTGGTGTTTCCAGGATTGTTAGGATCGACTCTGTTCATCTCACTATAAGTCACCCCTACAGGTATTACGGTTAATAACATCCCCAGGCAAGATAAACCACAGGCCCTCATTGTCCACAATCTATTGCGAGAAGTACGTGAAAGAGGTTTTTCTGGTGCGTATGTGTTCAGCAGGTCTCTAATTGCAGTTAAATCATTAATACGGGTTTGTAATTGATGGGGCGTTGGCATGTCAACCTCATGAATTTATTAGTTCAACTAAATTATCATGATACAGGCCCAATGTAAATTTTTATGTATTTCTTAAGATTTGAAGCACGGCTTGTGCGGCTTGATGATCAGCATTTGCGCGCAGCTCTTGAAGGATCATTGCATATTCTTGCTTGAGGGTAGTGATTGTTTGCGGGTTTTCTAGCCACTTCATCAGCGCGGTGGCTAGATGCTCGGGGGTGGCCGCATTTTGTAGGAACTCAGGGACTATGGCTTTTTTGGCTAATAAATTGGGGAGCGCGCAGAATTTAACTTTAACCAATAATTTTACCAGCCACCAGCTGAACAAATTCATTTTATAGGCAACGACCATGGGTTTATTGAGTAAAAATGTTTCCAGGGTGATGGTGCCGGAAGTGGCTAATACCACATCGGATGCTTTGATAGCGGCATAGGTTTGATTGATTATGATTTTAAATTCGCAGGGGTATGGATGTTGTTGTATGATCTGTTGAATTTGTTTAGCAATTTTTTCATTCACAGCTGCGATCACAAATTTTAGTTGATCATTTTTTTCAAAACACCGTCGTGCGGTTTGTAAAAATACCGTGAGCATACGCTGAATTTCACCACTGCGGCTACCGGGTAAAATTGCAATGATGCGATCTGTTGCGTTGAATTTTAATTCTTCACGCGCACCTTCTTTTGTGTATAAATCTGGCAAAATATCTGCGCTGCGATGTCCGACAAATTTTGTTGGAACGCCATGTTGTTCTAAAAAATCTTTTTCGAATGGGAAAAGACAGAGTAATAAATCGACCGATTGTTTGATCTTAACTACACGTTTAGGGCGCCACGCCCAAACGGAGGGGCTGACGTAATGAATGGTTTTTATCCCGTGTGATTTTAATTTGGCTTCGATGGGGAGATTAAAATCCGGCGCATCGACGCCGATGTACATATCCGGGGGATTTTCGAGTAAATTTTTTATAACCTGATGGCGTAAGGATAAAATTTGAGGGAGTTTGGGGATCACTTCGAATATACCCATCACGGATAAGGTTTCAATGGGATAAATATTTTTGCAGCCGGCTGTGATCATCTCAGGACCAGGAATGCCAAAGAATTCAATATGAGGATCTAATTTTTTTATTGCATGGATAAGACCCGCGCCAAGTTTATCACCGGAGAGCTCGCCCGCGCAGATGAAGATTTTTTTGGGTGTCAATGCATCCTCTGTGTTTCTTCGTTTTTGGGTGTCAATGCATCCTCTGTGTTTCTTCGTAGGGACGCAACATGTTGCGTCCAGGTGTCTCTAGTGAAGGAATATTTATATTCCCCGAACTCATCCCATTCTTTTACTGCCGTGGATCACATACATTGTTCTGCGAACCAGCAATGGGACGCAACATGTTGCGTCCCTACAAAGAGTTCAGCATTTATGCAACAAGAATAGTGTTTTACGACACTATCCCTCTTCCTGGTTGCTGGATAAAATCTAGCAATAATTGCACGCGAGGTGCGGTTTTTACCATTTCTTGTAATTGGAGGATGGCTTGTTTTAACGGTAAGCCTTTACGATAAATGATTTTGAATGCACGTTGAATTTGGGTGATTTCTTCTGAAGAAAAGCCATTGCGCTTTAACCCTTCACTATTGATCCCGGTTGCAATTGCACGACGCTCGCCGGGAGCAACTAATACATACGGCGGAACATCTTTGACCACTAAGCTACCACCTGCGGCAAAGCTGTATTCCCCAACTGTACAAAATTGATGAATTGCAGTAAAACCACTTAAAATCGCGCGATCTTTAATCGTTACATGCCCTGCCATCGCAGTATTATTCGCGATCACCACATGATCGCCAATGGTGCAATCATGTGCGACATGCACATTCGCCATCAATAAGTTGTAATTGCCAATCCGCGTGACATTATTTCCTTGCACAGTCCCACGGTTGAGCGAACAATACTCGCGGATCACATTATGATCGCCAATTTCTAACCAGGTTACTTCACCTTGATAGCGCTTATCTTGTGGCGCACCACCGACAGAAGCAAAAGGATAAATCTTATTATGCGACCCTATTTTAGTCGGGCCTTCAATCACTACGTGTGAACCTATCCAAGTCCCTGGACCAATTTCTACATCAGGCCCAATTAAAGTCCATGGTCCAATGTGTACATCAGGCGCTATTTTTGCACTTGGATGTATCAATGCCTGCCCATCAATCATGTTTTAATTCCTTTGCAGCATTCATAATTTCTGCACTACAAACCAGTTCATTATTCACGAAGGCCTTGCCTTGAAACTTACTTAAACCTTGTTTCACTTTCAGCAATTCTACATGCAGATGTAGTTGATCTCCGGGTCTGACCACCTGCTTAAAGCGCGCATCATTAATGCCCGCCAAATAATTGACTACATTATGCGGATCAGGCAGCTTATTAATACTTTTATAGTACAAAATACCACTCGCCTGTGCCAACGCTTCCAGAATCAGCACCCCAGGCATCACCGGCATTCCAGGAAAATGTCCAGAGAAAAAAGGTTCGTTGACTGTTACATTTTTAACTGCAATTAGTGAGCTCGGTAAATCAATGCTAACGACTTTATCAATTAACAAAAAGGGATACCGATGCGGCAAATATCGCATAATGTCTTGTATACCCATTTGCTCCATGGCAAACTCCTTAATAGTTAATTTGTTTCTGACTCTTGGCTTTTTTCTAAGGCACGCACACGCTTTATTAATTCCGGTAGGCGCAAAAAAGTAACCATCAGTTTACGCCATTGGCTATTCTCAATCGCTGGGATCCCAGAATAAATCCCTGTTTTCTCAATACTGCCTAATATACCGCTCATTGCAGAAATTTGCACTCCATCTGCGATATTGATGTGTCCGTTAATACAGCAACCGCCACCTATCGCGCAATGTTTGCCGATTACAGTGCTGCCAGCGATTGCGGTACAACCACAGATGATCGTGTGATCACCAATTTGTACGTTGTGGCCAATTTGTACTAAGTTATCGATTTTAACGCCATTGCCAATACGGGTGGGGTCTAAGA
>CAZPAA010000047.1:0-10923 GCA_964584425.1 uncultured Gammaproteobacteria bacterium
GCTTCATATTCACAAATTAGCCCTGCAAATATCGCTATTTGATGAAAAAAATTTACGCCGCATCTTTGCCTGGATAAGAAAAAGCAAAACAGGTATCCCTGAGCATTTAATAAATTTTTGTTTGAGCTTAGTAGAACCCAATACCGTCCCAGTAAAAATTAAACATCTTGTTCCCGCACTGATTGTTGGGGATTATTTAGAGCGCCATCCGAGATTTGCTGTCAGTTATTTTAGAACGCTAGAGAATACCGACGCTTATTTTGATACGCTCGCAAAAAATGCCAATTTAAAACAACAAAACGACGTTAATCTACAAAACATCGGCACAAATCCAGAGTTACGGTTTATTATTTTTATGATTGCGATTAGAGAACTTGAAGCAGGACATGATCTGACCATTGTATTTAAAACCCCCGGTAGAGAAATCCCAAAGGGTATTATTACCCTTTGTCTTGACCTTGGAACAAAAAACCTTAGGGTATTAGAGCAAACGTTGACGAAAATCGAAATTACTTTTTCTAAAACAGAAAAACCTAAAGAACAACAAGAATATTTATCCGATATTTTTACCGAAGTTAAAGAAACAACACACAAAAAGAAGATCGTGGATTTATTTTTTAAGATCGCAAAATCTACGAAATCTTCTGATAAAAGATCTATTTATGGAAAACTACTGAGCCAAGATTTAGAAAATGTACAGTTACAAAATAAATTGCATGACGCTTTGCAGAACAGTTTTTTCCTAAAACTGATTTTAACTCAACACAATACAAATTCTCTTCTTTCTTCTAATGCAGAAACAACCTACTCTACCCAGTTAAACAGTTTTTTACACGAGAAATCCCGGTCTAAATCTTATCCACATCTAGAAGTAGACCTGGATGATTTTGTTGTACCAGAAGATGATATTGTGGTGTGTTTTTTTAGATATGTTTCCAATGAATATATGCATAATCCCAGAATAATGACGAACCCTGAAATACCGGTCAATCAAATCTTGACCTCTGTATTATCTATCCCTAATTATATACCCGAAGATTTAAAAGAGTTTCAGCGAAAAATTGATATTCTATTAAGCCAATATGCAAATAGTGATGCGAATCATACTGAGCAAAGTTGTTCGCGCATTGTTAGCTTGTGTCGGAAATTCGATGAGTTTGACACCAGCGCTTTTATCAAGCTGATGGAAAGCAAACATATTTATCTTTCCACCACGGCAAGTCTAGTCATGCAGGCTGGAAGTCATAATACCAATGGCGGCTCAGAAATTGATCATGCAGAAAATCACACAAATAATGGCCTACCACCAAACACTCAATTTGATGATTCTCATCTGGAAGAGCAGGTTTTAATTGCGGTATTTGAACCTGAGAAAAGAACATCTGAAGAAAAATTTGCCATTTAGAAAGTTGGCTTGCTTTTGTATGGGATTTGTTAACATACTCTTTTGAAAATAGGAGAGTAGAAATGTGGGGAAACCTTTTTAATCCAGGAACAAGCAAGAATTACGCCCACTTTATAACCGTCATCGGAATCCGCAAAAAAGTGCTAGCGAACCTTTATTGGGAAAACAGGCCGAAAATCAACAACTCAAGCAAACTAATCGTAAGGTTACCCAAGGAACAAATAATAATGCCGGACAGGGTGGTCAACCATTGCCACCCGTCTATATTCCTGCGCCTCCTCCACCTTTATATCCGACGATGAAATAAGGAAGCAATCCCCGTAGGGACGCAACATGTTGCGTCCCAGAGTCAAGTTTGACAGCATAAATTTTTTATTCCCCGTAAAAAAACAATTTGGACAAGCGTAATTTAATTAATCACCAAGCACCTGGACGCAACATGTTGCGTCCCTACGAAGAGATCACCATTGGGATAATCACGCTGTCTGTGCTTGTTTTTGGCCTGCTTTTATCTGCTTAGCCAAATACAACCACGTATCAATCACCGTATCAGGATTTAGAGAAATACTATTAATCCCCTCTTCGATCAACCACTGTGCAAAATCCGGATAATCCGATGGGCCTTGGCCGCAGATGCCGATGTATTTGCCTTCGGCACGACACACATGGATCGCGCGGTGGATCAATGCCTTCACTGCGCCATTACGTTCATCAAAGGTAGAAGAGACTAAACCGGAATCCCTGTCTAATCCCAAAGTCATTTGGGTTAAATCATTCGATCCGATAGAAAATCCATCAAAATATTGCAAAAACTCTTCCGCCAATAACGCATTCGATGGGATCTCACACATCATAATCAAACGTAAACAATTTTTACCACGCACTAATCCGTGTTTGGCTAACGCATCCACCACGGCTTTACCTTCACCCGGCGTTCTGACAAACGGAACCATAATTTCAATATTGGTTAAACCCATTTCATCGCGCACGTATTTGAGCGCTTGTGCCTCAAGCGCAAAACAATCTTTGAAAGATTCCGCAACATAACGTGAAGCGCCTCTAAACCCAAGCATCGGATTTTCTTCTTGCGGTTCATAACGTGCCCCGCCAATTAAATGCGCATATTCATTCGATTTAAAATCGGATAAGCGCACAATCACCGGTTTAGGTGCAAAAGCGGCGCCGATGGTGGCAATCCCTTCAATTAATTTTTGTACAAAGAAATTAACTGGATCGGCATAACCCGCCATCGCATGTTTAATTTTCGCCTTCACATCAGGCGTTTGATCATTAAAATGAATCAGCGCTTTGGGATGCACACCGATCATGCGATTGATAATAAATTCTAAGCGCGCCAAACCTACACCGTGGTTGGGTAAATGCTGAAAATCAAATGCCCTGTCAGGGTTACCCACATTCACCATAATTTTAATCGGTAATTGAGGCATACTTTCAATACTATGTTCTTCGATCTCAAATGGAATTTGTCCCGCGTACACATGGCCATTTTCACCTTCAGCGCAACATACCGTAACGGCATCACCTGATTTTAATAGCGTCGTTGCGTGGTTAGTCCCCACAATTGCTGGAATGCCTAATTCTCTTGCAATAATTGCGGCATGACACGTCCGTCCACCCCGGTTGGTGACGATCGCTGCAGCTTTTTTCATGACCGGTTCCCAATCTGGATCGGTCATATCCGCCACCAATACATCTCCGGGTTGTACTTGATGCATTTCATCAATAGATTGTATGCATCTGACTACACCCGCACCAATGCGCTGCCCGATGGCGCGGCCTGTCACCAATAATTTGCCTGAACCATTCAGTTGATAGCGCTCAACAAACTGACCTTTTTGGCTCACAACTGTTTCGGGGCGTGCTTGTAAAATATACAATTCATTGGTGTTACCATCTTTTGCCCATTCAATATCCATCGGGCGCTCATAATGTTTTTCAATCAGCACTGCATAACGCGCTAATTGTTCTACTTCATCCTGCGTTAAACAAAATTCTTTTTGCATTTCTTCATCGACAGGAATAATTTGCACACGCTCAGCTGACGAGGCCGGTGCATAAATCATTTTTTGATGCTTGCCGCCCAGGGTTTTGCGCAGCAATGCAGGTTTTTGAGCGGTGAGCGCAGGTTTATACACATAAAATTCATCAGGATTCACGCTGCCTTGTACTACGGTTTCACCCAAACCATAGCTTGCATTAATAAACACCACTTCATTAAATCCCGATTCGGTATCAAGGGTGAACATCACGCCGCTCGCGCCTTTATCGCTGCGCACCATTTGTTGGATCCCAGCAGACAATGCGATTTTTTCATGCGGATAGCCTTGATGAATGCGATAAGAAATGGCTCTATCGGTAAACAAAGATGCAAATACTTTTTTAATCGCGATTAAAACATTATTTAAACCTTGCACGTTTAAAAATGTTTCTTGCTGGCCGGCAAATGAGGCATCTGGCAAATCTTCAGCGGTAGCACTTGAGCGCACCGCAACTGAAAACTCTCTGCCCAGTTCAATGGTTAAGCGCTGATAAGCCTTTTCAACTTCATTCATAAAATGTGAACTGAATTGTTGCGCTAAAATCCATTCACGAATGGTTTTACCCGTCGTTTGTAATTGGGTAACATTGTCAGCATCTAATTCATTCAAGAGTTGATTGATCTTTGTCGCAAGCCCGTCTTTTTCTAAAAATTCCCGATAAGCGTCCGCTGTTGTCGCAAAACCGGTCGGCACACTGACCCCAACTCGAGATAAATTTTGGATCATTTCGCCTAAAGAAGAATTCTTACCCCCTACGCTGTCAATATCCTTAAGACTCACTTGATTCAACCAAATAATGGGATCATGGGTATGCATAGTTTTTTCCTTTGGTGTATGATTCTAAAAACCACCATTATAAATCTAAATCATGGAAAAACGTAGCTTATTTTTTATCTCTGACGGCACCGGTATTAGCGCCGAAACGCTGGGGCATTCTTTATTGAGTCAATTTCAAGACTTAGAATCTACCAGCATCACGCTCCCTTATATTGATAATTTGGACAAAGCGGAAAATGCGGTACAGCAAATTCGGCAAGCGTTTGAAAAAGACGGGCAAAAACCTTTAGTGTTTGCAACCCTGGTGAATAAAGAAATTCATGCGTGTTTGAACAAAGCGCCCTATGTTTTGTTTGATTTTTTTACGCCTTTTATCCATAGGCTTGAAGAAGAACTGCATATGCCCTCCATGCCCACCATCGGCCGTGGCCATGGCGTGCATAATACCCATGTCTATAACGCACGGATTGATGCGATTAATCACACTTTGAGCACGGATGATGGGCTTAATACCCGGCATTATGACCACAGCGACGTGATTTTATTAGGCGTTTCCCGCTGTGGTAAAACCCCTACTTGCCTTTATATGGCGATGCAACTGGGCCTTAGGGCGTCTAATTTTCCTTTTACAGAGGAAGTATTGGAGAATAAAAAGCTGCCTGAATATTTATTAAGGAATATCAAGAAATTATGTGGCTTAACCATCCAGCCAGAGTATCTACAGCGGATCCGAATGGAAAGACGCGGTGGCGGCCGCTATGCCACTTTGGCCCAATGCCAGCATGAGCTTGATACTGTAGAGCAATTATTGCGCCAATATCACATTCCGGTGATCGACACCACTTTACGCTCAATCGAAGAAATTGCGACCAAAGTCGTCGCAGAATTGGGGTTAAAGCGCCAATTTCAGTAGCCTTGAAGTGACAATTGCTTAATTATTGAACAGTAAATAGCTTACACCAATATAGTCTTATGCGCTTGACGCCCCCTTTGAAGATTCCTATCCTGTAAGAACCCATGATCAATAATAATAATAATAATGTGGGTTAGCGCCTCAAGTGTTTTGAGCCGTCTGTATAAGCAGGCGTCTCAAAACCAATCTTTACCTTTACAGTAATTAGTTGTCGTAGGGGGTCATATGAAAATAGAAAATTATAAAAATCCACATGCTTCCATGCAAAATCCATTGGTCACCTCTTGGGACTTGATGTACATCGTAAGGCAAATTGAGTCGCACAAGCGCAATGCCAGGAATTTGAGGAAGCTGCCTAAGCGGAATGCTTATGCGCCGGTGGAGAGTGAGGGGTAGCCTTCAAAGTATCCCCTCATCCGCCTCATCCGCCCTTCGGGCACCTTCTCCCGGGGGGAGAAGGTGCCCGAAGGGCGGATGAGGCGGATGAGGGGATCTGTCGCGCTACTTACTTTTAACTATCGGTTTTTCCCACGTGCCGGTCACATGATAGGTTGAGCCCATCATGTCGCCGCCTGCGGACTTCACAATTTTATCAAACGCCCACACGCCGACCCCTACCGCGCCCACGATGGGATTACCACCCGAGGCGATCGTGGCTGCAATCGGCAAGCTGCTGCTGATATGCGCAATCACTACTGCGGTCAAATCTAATTTTTTGGTGGCTAAATTCACGTCGCCTTGCATTTTCATTTCTGCAGCAGGGGCTTTCATAATTAAATTATTGGCGTTCGCAACGCCATTATTAATTGTAACCAGCGCAGTAATTTCATCAAAACTAAAACCTTTTTTGAATACATCGCTAAAATCTAAACGTAATCTGCGTTGTAGCGACTGAATGCTTAATAAACTTAACACCCGTCCAAAACCAGGATTCACATCTATCAACACGCCTTTATCTAAATGAATATCTAAGCGCCCATTTAAATGTGCAAGGGCGAAATCAAAAGGATTCCCTGGCCATGACAGAGAAAAATCAACATCCGTTTTACTTTCTAAAATCGTGCTCTTCATTCCCACTAATGCCATGGTTTTATCTAAAGATTTGCTCTTTAAATGCCCAGTAAATTCAGTTTGTTCTTTATTCTGCGCAATCCACCAACGGCCATCTGCGGTAATAGAATCATTGGCGCTCGTCATGGCAACTTGATGTAATTTTAAGCCTTGCTGCTCGGGTTCAAGATTAAATTTAATATGACCCAATTTTTTACCATTATAAGAAAAGTCTTTACACGAAAATGCGAGCGCAGGAATATCACGTGGATTTAATGGATTCGCATTCTCAAATGTCTCCATATGCTGACTGTCCCACAAACAAAAATCAAAATGTAATTGCAATAAACTTTTTGCATTGGCTTGTGGAACGTTGATATGACCTTTCCATTCTTTACTGTTTAAATCAATCAGCCATTGATTTTGCGCCTGAGTTAAATGTACTTTTGCAGCAATAAATGGATAATCAAAAGCAGTGAGACGATCAAACGTGACATCGACTTGCTTCACCTGCTTTAACACATTATTGACTGCAGAAGGTTGATCATTATTAGTATTTGCGGTGGGTTGACTATCAATAAAATTTTCCCACACATCGTAAGAAAAATTCGGCAAACGTCCCGTCACATAAATACCTTCGGATACTTTTAGATTATCGAGCTCACTGCCTAAACGTATTTTTGCACCACGCATAACGGGAGTTTCACCCGAAGTAAACTGCGCAACGCCATCCAGGATTTTAGCATATTGTACGCGCATCATGTTGTTAGTCTTGCCAATAGAAGTCGTATACCGAAAAGGTATGGATGCGTCTTTAGCTTTGGCAAAAGGCTCCGGCAAATTTATTTCGGTGCCACGCAATGTCGAGGCAATTGCTAAATCAAATCCATCCTCGGTTGCATCATGATCCAGCTCAAAACTCACCGCAAATTCACTCTCACCTTTGACATAGTCCCAGATGGGATTTGGGAAGGTGCTAGAGAGTTCTGTGGTTGATGCTGCGCCGGTTAACATCCAATGGGTCATATGATGTGTACCAGAGATTTGCGGAGTCATTGTCATCAAAACCGGCTTATTAAATAATTGTGCGTGAATACCTTCGCTGTGCACGCCCCGCTCAGTAAAGCCAAACACACCTTGGACATGGGTGAATTGCAATTTAGGATCGTTTATTGTGACATCGCCTTCACTGACTTGCACTAAGCCATTCACTTTTGTGTGTTCATTTTCATTATCAAGCGGAACACTTAAATCTAAGGTCGAAGTCATCGGCAAATTAAATGTAAATAACTCTAAATTTTTACCTACTGTTTCTTGTAGAGGTGTAACGCGAATAAAATCCATCACATGTTGTGCATCTGCAATCGTTTCACCATGCACATGTAACCAGGATGTGCCTTCTTTCGGGAAGGTAATATGGGCGCTTGTCCCGAATAAATCTGTTTGGAAAATTTGACCCTTTTCAACTGCAATTTGAATTTCGCGCCCAGTTAATAAAAATTGACCATCTAAATGAGTGAGCTTTGGCCACTGCGGATCAAAATCAAGTTCCATATTACGGATATTCGCATGCACGCGAAATACACCATTGCCTTGATCATAATAAGGAAAATCTTTAACACTACCTTTTGCAGTGATATCAATTTTTTCTAGAACGCCAGGACCGATACTGGTTTTTAACCAATCCGCTAAATCGGTGGTAAATTCTCCAATGGGTAGATAAAAATATAAACGCTCACTCTTGAGCTTTTCAATCACAGCAGCAGCATCCACATGAGAATCAATCCCCTGCCCACCACTGACACTGAATTTAGGTGATAAAGTGAGATCTTGATTATTGAGAGTCAGATTTTCACTCATCACCTGCCAAGTTTGTCCGGTTTGTTGCCACACCACATCACCGGTAATGCTGTTAAATAATAAAGCTTGTGGAAATACATTCATGTAATCGATTTGGCTATTTTGGCTATTTAAACTCACCTTGCCCGATGACGGTGATGCTATCAATTCACCGCTTAAATTTTGCACGGTGGGAATTGCTTGATCAAAACTTTGATAGGTGAGCCCGTTAAATGCTAAGCCAAGTTGCCAATCTTGTGGATTGTGCCAATTGATTTTTAAATTATGCACTTCGCCATGCAAGGCTAAATCTTCGAGTAATACATGATGTTGCTCAGGCAGTTCACCGCTCCATATTAATGAGCGTGAGACATGATCTAAAATCAGTGTTTTTGCGGCAAAAGTATATTGATCGGGCGTTTTTGTAAACTTAAAATTTTCAATTAAAGGAATGGGATCGGCATGCTCGACACCTAAACGTACTTCATTCCCCAGCAATGTCCATGCCTTTTCACCCGTTCGCTCCCAGGAAAATCCACTCTCTAAATTAAGCGGTGCTAGCGCTACATCATTGCGCTTTGAATAAACAATTAAATCTTGCGCCTTTACATCCGCTTGAAAGCGCTGGAATTGACCCTTATCCCAATCCACCCAAGCACGTAAATCAATATTGCCATCATGGGCTGCATAACCTTCTATTGTGTAAGACTTTAAATGATCTCCCACTACAGCATTGTCTAATTCAACATAACTATGAATGGTCAGATCTTTTGGATTTTCAAGCTGACCGCTTATTTTTGCTTGTATTTCCAGACGGGTGGGGTGATTCATAAAATTGAGCATCATATTTAATTGATGATTTTTGCCGACGCGATCTAACTCCATACTGCGTAGGTAAATCGGTGTTTCGTTTCCTTTTGCATCTTTGAAATTAATTTGACTGCGACGCACGCTGATGCGACTGTATTTATTTAAGGTGTTGAAAATTAGGTGCCGATCGTTCGTGGAAGTTGTTGCAGACACAGGTAAACTCGGAATGGTCAGCGTATTATCTGGACGCTGCTCGAGATCTAGTTTTAAACCAATCACATTTAAATAAGCCGGAACTAATTTTCGCTCAGTGATTGAAGAGAGTAAATTTAAGCTGATATATAGGGCATCAATTTCTGAAACAACTTCACCCGTAGGTGATAATAAAACAATATCGGTTACTTTTACTGCAGGGCCAAATCGATACCAATCTCCAGCGAATGTACCAAATTGCACGTCCAGTTGTAATTCTTTTGCTATTAATGCGGTGATTTGTTGTTCATACTGCTCGAGTGATGGCATAAAAAAACGCGCTAGGCTAATCATCAGCGCGATAAGCACCACCACAGTTATGACCAACATCGTGGCGTATTTTATGATTTTGTTCATGCACAGTCCCTTAATTATCCCCCTTTGAAAAAGGGGGTGCCCGCGTCTAGCGGGGGATTTTGAGATGTTTGATTATACACAAAGATCTATAAATCCCCCCTATCCCTCTTTTTCAAAGGGGGATCATAGCATCACAACATCGTACTGTTCTTGCGTATATAATGCTTCCACTTGTAAGCGGATACGAGATCCTAATTGTGCTTCTAATTCTTCCATGGTTGCAGATTCTTCATCCAGCAAGCGGTCGATGACACTTTGCGATGCGATGATCATGTACTGACGCCCTTCATAGGCGCTTAATTGACGTCTGATGTCACGAAAAATATCGTAACAGACGGTTTGCGCAGTTTTGATTGCTCCTCGGCCCGCGCAAACCCCACACGGTTCACACAACAAACGCTCAAGACTATCGCGTGTGCGCTTACGTGTCATTTCAACTAAGCCTAAGGAAGACAATTCACTGATCGAGGTTTTGACTGAATCGCGTGCGAGCATTTTCTCTAAAGTAGCAAGCACTTGTTGCTTATGTTCTTCATTGTGCATATCAATGAAATCAATCACGATGATGCCACCTAAATTACGTAGGCGCAGTTGTCTTGCAATGGTTTGTGCTGCTTCTAAATTGGTTTTAAATACGGTTTCATCTAGATTGCGTACACCCACAAACCCCCCGGTGTTGACATCAATCGTGGTCATTGCTTCAGTTTGTTCCAGAATTAAATAACCACCGGATTTGAGTGGCACTTTAGGATTGAGTGCATTTTTTATTTCATCCTCAATGCCGTATAAATCAAAAATTGGTTTATTGTCTTGGTAATAATCGATATGGGCAATGGAGCCTTGCATAAACTCATTCACAAAATGAACAATTTCTTCATAAACACTTTTCTCATCAACACGGATCCGTTCAATGCGTAAACCTGAAAAATCGCGCACACAGCGTACTGGCAAGGGTAAATCTTCATAAGCCATATCACCGCAGCGCGCATGCTTCATTTTGTCTTCTACTTTTTGCCAGAGCTTGCGTAAATAAGCAGCTTCTGCAGCAAAATTAACATCCTGACAGCCTTCGGCGTTGGTGCGAATGATAAATCCTTCTTTTTCACCGACACCTTGTGAGAGTAATAATTCAGATAAACGTGTGCGTTCTGCTTCTTCAGTGATGCGCGCGGAGAGATCCACTCGCCCTAAATCAGGCATATACACTAAATAACGTGAAGGAATGGATAAGTGCGTGGTGACACGCGCGCCTTTGCTGCCTAGCGGGTCTTTAGTAATTTGCACCCATAATTCTTGTTGCTCTTCGACTAAATCGCTGACATTGTCTTCGATTTCAAGTGGCGGCTCTAGCGTGCCTTCAGCAAAGGGCACAATATCTGAAATATGTAAAAATGCAGCGCGCGGTAAGCCAATATCGACAAATGCGGCCTGCAGGCCGGGAAGCACGCGGGTAACGCGCC
>CAZPAA010000048.1:0-6080 GCA_964584425.1 uncultured Gammaproteobacteria bacterium
TTCAAACCGGTTACAGATAGTGAACCGAATACGCCTGCAAAGGCATTAGATTCTTGATCACTTAATTTGCATACATTATTTATTGTATCAAGGGCTGGATCAGTACAGTTTGTCGTATTATTAGCAGTGGAATTATTATCGCAACATTGCGCCAGAGTCGCGTTGATAGCGTTGCACGCATCTGCTATGCCTATCCCAACCGTATTATTGTACCATTCGCAAATTTGACCAAAGTCAGCATATTTTCCATGCATTTTTTCGCCAAGTACGGTCGCAGCTCTTGCAAAGATGCCAAGAGTAGCGATGCTGCCAAACACTGCGCCGGTAAACATGGTGTATGGATTTGTGATACAGCAAGAAAGGTGAACTGCACAACGCTTGGTACTTTCAGCGGCGCCTGTTGTTAGATTAGTTTTTCCGGTGATGCCGCCGCCGACAAGACTGTTAATTTCATTCATTGCTTCTAAAAGAGTGATTAATTCCTGGTCCATTCGGTTTTGATGAGAAATGGGATCTAGAGGCGTATCTTGAGTCTGTGTGTAGAAATGACCATAGCTAGAAATTTTTGCCCAAAGCCGGTAGAACATTTTTCTTCTCCAAATATATTATTATATAGCTGACATACTAACATCTATTTGGACTGCAGTCAATATTGTATGGTATTGATTTTAAAGGGTTATTATTTTAATGGCTATGGAGCTTGCCTGAGATTGCTACAAAACTAAGAGCATACTAATATATGACTGCATGTAGGAACAACATTTTAAAGGATTGATATGTACCGCATTATGGGCATAGATCCAGGCTCGCGTAAAACCGGGTTTGGGATTATTGAAATTATCCAGCATAAGCCACACTATATCGCGAGTGGGGTTATTAAGCTTGAGACCACGGATTTAGCCCAGCGTTTAAAGCAAATTTTTACTGATATTCAAACCATTATCCAGCAATACCAGCCTACCCATGTTGCGCTGGAGGAAGTCTTTATGGCAAAAAATGCGAGTTCTGCATTAAAACTTGGGCAGGCCCGGGGCGCTGCAATGACTGCGGTGGCAATCCATGATTTACCCGTAGCAGAATACGCTGCACGCAAAATTAAGCAAGCCATCGTCGGTTATGGCCAAGCAGAAAAGGTCCAAGTACAAATGATGGTCATGCGCTTATTAAATTTACCTAAAAAACCCCAAGCCGACGCAGCGGATGCGCTCGCTTGCGCCTTGTGTCATTTCCACATTAAAAATCCATATTTAAGCCGCTAACAGGTTGAAAACCCGGGTGCTGTGTATTAAACTAGTGGAATAAACTAGTTTATAGGATTTTATGGAAACCATCGGTATGTTTGAGGCTAAAACCCATTTGCCTGAGATTATTCGCAACGTGCAAAACGGGCAAGAGTTTTGTCTAACCAATCGCAATAAAGCGGTTGCATTTATCATTCCGGTGGAGCATTATTACCAACACAAAAATCAAAACATCATGGCGCAATTTAAGGCATTAAAAAAACGTGCGCCCATAGGGAATGCAAAAGAAATTATAGATATGCGGGATGCAGGTAGGAAATGAACCATCGTTTAGTCGTAGACGCCTCTTTTATGCTGTCAGATTTATTGCCAGATGAAAATAACATCGAAACTGATTTAGCCGCGCATGAACTTCACGTGCCAGCGTTATTTTATTTAGAATGTACAAATGTACTCAACGTCGCGCTCAATCTTAAAAAAATTGGAAAGGATGATTTTCAAGCGTATTTACAAATATTCCAGCAATTACCCTTGAATGTTGATAAGTTTTGCGCAAGCGTTGAATCATTGTATATCATTAATAAATTGTCACAAGCGTTTGCTTTGACAACGTATGATGCGGCTTATCTAGAGCTAGCGATTCGTTTAGATGCAAAGCTCGCAACGTGTGATCAAAAATTAAAATCAGCTGGCATTAAAAGCAAGATAAAAACAATTTGATATAAAAGGATTTAGCTTATGATTAGCCGATTAACCGGAATTATTTTAGAAAAACAACCGCCTGTGGTATTAATCGACGTGCAAGGCATTGGCTATGAAGTGCTAGTGCCGATGACGACATTTTATCAATTGCCTGAGCTCAATCAAAAAGTGACGCTGCATACGCATTTTGTGGTGCGCGAGGATGCGCAAGCTTTGTATGGGTTTCATGATGCGCAGCATCGCAGTCTTTTTCGGCAAATTATTAAAACCAATGGCATTGGTCCCAAAATGGGATTAGCGATTTTATCAGGGATGAATGCGCAAGAATTGATGCAGCATATTTACAATAAAGATATCGCGCAGCTCACAAAAATACCGGGAATAGGGAAACGAACTGCCGAGCGATTAATGATCGAAATGCAGGATAAATGTGGTACATCTGACGCAGCCGCTTTGCATTCACCGTCAACTGATCCGCAGCAAGAAGCCATCAGTGCGCTAGTGGCGCTGGGCTATCGTGCCCAAGAAGCTTCGCGGTGTATTGCAAAATTTGCAACGTCCACACACACAAGTCAGGACTTAATTAAGCTTGCATTGCAGCAGCTCTAGCATAGTCTATAAACTTTTTCTTCTCTCAAATGGGCGTTTTTTACCGGTAATGCTTACCAAGGAAGCTTGAGCAGTATTGTTATTTGCATTGTTATTAACCCCATTATTGTTTGATTGACTACCATTATTCTGCAGCGGTGGACTCGCCATGCTCTGCCATTTCGGAATGACAGGTGGTTTTGAGAGATTCCCCGATGAGGTTATCGGATTTTTAATTTGCCTCAAGACACGATTAAAATTATCAAGATGATGCATATATTCGAGGCGAAAATTTGCGACTGAAGGATTGATTTTTATTGTACTGGGTAATAATTCAAATAATGCAGGGATAACGCCAACTGGATTAAGGTCGAATAGTCCTTTATAAAATTTTTCTTCATCAGAGCAATCTCGCATTAAGCTTGGCAGATTATCGGGGAATGAGGTTTGTCTGGTGCCTTCGAATAGTATAGGAATTAAAGCAGCAGGTGATGTATTGAGTTTTTTTAAAATATGTTTGTATTCAAATGCGACATTTCCATCGGGGGATTGGGTAATTTTATTTCTTAATTCAGGTATGCCGAGCAATATAATATAGTCTGCACCATTTATTCTATCGGCCATCCATTTTTTGAACCCGTCTCTTCCAAGGTCCACTTTATCGTAAATGACAATAATGCCTAACGAGGTAAGAATATGGGCTAATCTCTCGATTTGCTCATGCTGTTTTTTTTGCGCGACTGGATCACTATCCGGTTTCCATGCATAACTAATAAAAATGGAGATCTTTTCTTTGCCGGGCTTGATAATTTTATCGACCACATTGTATTTGATTTGTCTTAAAAAGTTTTTTACTACGCTCGCTTCATCACGCATACTCATGGAAGGTTGGCTGTTATCCAGGTCATCATCATCGTCATCATCGTCGTCATCATAATCGGTGGTACTATATTGGGTGCCAGAGTTGCGGACGCTGGTAAAAACCTCATGTTCTCTATCATAAGTTGTGCGACGGCCATCTTTTATTTTGGGGAAGAGCCTTGGCTTTTCATATAATTTCCCAAGCCGTAAATTATCTTTTTTGGTACGATCCATAGCCTCCCCTTAATGAAGAAGCTAGCTTAGCACAAGACAAAAGTTATTTAAATGATTTTATTCCCCTTTATGAAACTATTTTGTATCAATCTTAATTAGGATATACTAAAAGATTATGCAGCAGGGAAGCATCATGATCCAGGAAGATCGCCTCATTACTGACACTTTGTCGCCGATTGATGACACCATCGAGAAAACCCTACGCCCACAAAAATTAGCCGATTATGTAGGCCAAGTAGTCGTGCGCGAGCAGATGCAGATTTTTATTGATGCGGCGCGTGGGCGTGGGGAGGCCTTGGATCATTGCTTGATCTTCGGCCCACCCGGCTTGGGCAAAACCACTTTATCGCATATCATCGCGCATGAAATGGGCGCGTCTCTTAAGCAAACTTCCGGTCCAGCGCTCGAAAAACCTGGTGATTTAGCGGCATTATTAACCAATCTTCAGCCAAATGACTTGCTATTTATCGATGAAATCCATAGACTAAGCCCGGCGATTGAAGAGATTTTATATCCCGCGATGGAAGATTATCAGCTGGATATTATGATAGGTGAGGGCCCATCTGCGCGTTCAATTAAATTAGATCTGGCGCCATTTACTTTAGTCGGCGCAACAACGCGTGCAGGTTCATTGACTTCACCTCTAAGGGATCGATTCGGCATTGTTCAGCGCTTAGAGTTTTATAATACGCAAGAGCTGTTGCAAATCGTCACGCGCTCTGCACGCATTTTAAATATTGAAATTGATAAAGCAGGCGCGCATGAAATTGCGCGTCGTGCGCGCGGTACGCCGCGGGTTGCCAATCGCTTATTGCGCAGGGTGCGTGATTATGCGCAAATTAAAGGCGATGGGATCATTAATAAAGAGATTGCTGATCATGCTTTAGCCTTGTTGGTGGTTGATCAATGCGGTTTTGATACCATGGACCAAAAACTATTATTAGCTATTATTAATAAATTTGACGGTGGACCGGTCGGCCTTGATAGTTTAGCCGCAGCCATCGGCGAAGCGCGCGAAACCATTGAAGATGTGATTGAACCTTTCTTAATTCAGCAAGGGTTTATGATCCGTACTCCACGTGGGCGTACGGCAAGTGCAAAAGCGTATCAGCATTTTGGAATCATGATCCCCCTTTGAAAAGGGGGGCGGGGGGGATTTAAAGATCTTTGTGTATAAACAAACATCTCAAAATCCCCCGCCCGAAACGGGCACCCCCTTTTTCAAAGGGGGATTTTTAACAAAAAGGAGCAAGTTGTGACAGCAGAACTTTCATTGTGGAGTTTATTTTGGCAAGCGAGTTTTTTAGTGCAGCTGATCATGTTAATTCTGATCGGGTTATCGGTTGCTTCATGGACGTTAATTTTTCAGCGTCATAAATTGCTTAAACAAGCGCAGCATCAAGTGCAAACCTTCAGCAAAAAATTTTGGTCGGATTCTGATTTAAATGTATTGTATCAAGAAGTAGGCAGCGGCCAAATCAAACAACAAGGACTTGCCAGTGTTTTTTATCATGGCTTAAAAGAATTTATTAAATTGAATCAGCGCAAAGAACTGGATTCGAGCATCGTTTTACAAGGTGCCCAACGTGCGATGCGCATCGCGGCTTCAAAAGAAAATGATGTATTGCAAAAAAACGTGGGTATTTTAGCAACGATAGGTTCTGTCAGTCCTTACATTGGTTTATTTGGTACGGTGTGGGGAATTATGCATGCGTTTGTGACTTTAGGTTCTGTGCAGCAAGCAACGCTGGCAATGGTTGCACCACCCATTGCAGAAGCTTTAGTTGCAACGGCCATGGGATTATTCGCTGCCATTCCCGCAGTGATTGCCTACAACCGTTTCTCGCAGCGAATTAGCGAATTAAATACCAGTTATTTACGCTTTAGTGAAGAGTTAATCAATATTTTACAACGCCAAGTACAATAGGGCAGAGTATGCAACAAGATTATTACGGAAATAATTCGTTAAATAAGCCGATGGCTGAAATCAATATCGTGCCTTATGTGGATGTGATGTTGGTGTTGTTGGTCATTTTTATGGTGACTGCGCCGCTGTTAACTCAAGGTGTGGTGGTGGATTTACCCGAATCCAGCGCACAAGTTTTAGAAGAACAAGACATGCCACCGATAATTGTTACCGTTGATGCAGTTGGTAATTATTTTCTGAATATTCATGATAAGCCGACCACACCGATGTTACCGAGTGATTTAAGCAAGCGTGTGGCCACCGAGCTTGAAAAAACCCCACATCGCCCAGTGTTGGTTCGCGGCGATGATAAAGTCAATTATGGAAAAGTTGTGACTGCGATGGTGTTACTCCAACATGCAGGTGCTCCTAGTGTAGGATTAGTCACGGATGCGGCAGAGTCAGGTGCGCCATGACACCCTTAGCCCCCGATTATAAGCGCGCGCTTTATACTGCGCTTGCTTTGCATTTTGCTATTCTGCTGATGA
>CAZPAA010000048.1:6090-10544 GCA_964584425.1 uncultured Gammaproteobacteria bacterium
ATGGGAAAATGAAAAGCCTTCGATTACTTACGCCGTACAAAATGCAGAAGTGGTCCAAGCGCATACGGTTTCACAAGCAGATCTAGACGCACAAGCCAAACGTCAACAAGAAAAAAAACGTGCTGAAATTGAGAAGAAAAAACAAGCAGAAGCTGCAAAACTTGCCGAAATAAAGCAAAAAGAAGCTGCAGAAGCAGCACGGCTTGCGGCAATCGAAAAACAAAAGCAAGCTGAAAAGGCCAAAGCAGAAGCCGAAGCTGCAAAAAAAATTGAACTTGCAAAACAAGCTGAAGCTGCAAAACAAGCCGAAGCTGCAAAAGCGCAACAATTACAAGCTGAGCAAGACGCGATTGCCGCGCAGCAAGAACAATTACTCGCAGAGCAAGCGGCGATCAATGCACAGCAACAAGCCGCACAACAACAAGCGGTTTTAAGTGAAGTGCAACGTTACACTTTAATGGTCAAACAAAAAGTCATGCAAAATTGGCTAGTGCAACGTGGTTTTGAAGGCTTAACCACAGAATTACATGTTCGTGTTGCACCGAGCGGCACCGTACTGGATGTTCAAATTACAAAAAAAAGCGGCAATGAAGCGCTGGATCGATCTGCAGTCACCGCAGTACATCGTGCATCACCGTTGCCTGTGCCAACTGATCCTGCAGTATTTGAATCTTTCCGCGAAATTCGGCTAATATTAAGGCCGGAGGATGTGCTGGGGTGAATGAACGCCGTCCTTAAAAAAGGTGCAAAAATATTGATGTCTTCGTAGGGACGCAACATGTTGCGTCCAGGTGCTCGTGTGAAGTGTGAACTATGGATACCCACATTGTTTTTATAGGGAATAAATTGAGTTATGAGTTAAATTTGACACTGGGACGCAACATGTTGCGTCCCTACAGCATCTTTCGGGAATTTTAAAATTTTAGGGAAGTATATTTATCATGTTAAAACGAATTATCAGTTTATTTTTTTTCTTATACCTACCTATCGCCAACGCCTACCTTGAAATTGAAATCACCCAAGGTATCGATGCGGCGATGCCAATTGCAGTAGTTCCTTTCGCGGGTGCAAATAGTTTACCCAATGAGTTAAATGTCAGCGCTATCATTCAAGCTGATTTACAACGCAGCGGTGAATTCAAATTATTCTCCGTGCAAGATATGGCGCAACAACCTTCTGAAGTTGCGCAAGTCGAATACAGTTATTGGCGCAATTTAGGTCAGGATGCAATGGTGATTGGTGATGTTAGCGCGGTGGCTGGCAATCGCTATCAAGTGCGGTTTACTTTATTAGATTTAATAGGACAGACGGGCAGTGCGAGTGCACCTAAAACGATGCTCGTTCGTGAATTTGTGGTTGATCGCAATCAGCTTCGCCAGCTTGCGCACCATATCAGTGATCTGATCTATGAAAAACTCACCGGCTTCAAAGGCGCATTCTCTACACGCATTGCCTATGTTTCACTGAGCTGGAATAACGGCAAACCCGGCCAATATCGTCTAGAAGTCGCCGATGCGGATGGCTTTAATCCACAAACTATTTTAAGAAGCGATCAGCCCATTATGTCGCCCAACTGGTCGCCGGATGGAAAACAATTGGCCTACGTTTCCTTTGAAAATCATCGCTCACAAATTTATATCGCAGACGTTGCCACCGGCCAACGTGAGCGCGTATCCAGTTCCCCCGGGATCAACGGCGCGCCGGCATTTTCACCCGATGGTAGAAAGCTAGCGTTAGTTTTATCTCACGGTAATGTGCCTAAAATATTTATTTTAGATTTAACCAGTGATAAAATGACGCAAGTCACAGAAGGTGCATCAATTGATACCGAGCCATTCTGGTTTGATTCGAATAATCTATTATTCACCTCAAATCGTGGCGGCCAGCCGCAGATTTACAAGGTGAATTTATCCAGCAAAAAAGTGGACCGCATGACCTTTGCTGGTGATTATAATGCGCGTGCTTCAGTGACACCCAATGGTGAATATATGGTTATGATCCATGGTAACGGCGGACGTTATCATATTGCCGCACAAAATTTACGCAATAACCATGTGTTGATTTTGACTGAAACTAAGATGGATGAATCACCCAGTCTTGCGCCCAACGGTCGAATGATTATTTACGGTACGGTTGATAGAAATAAACGGGTATTGAGTGCTGTTTCTATCGATGGACGTGTTAAACTACTCATTCCAACTCGGGAAGGGGATGATGTACAAGAACCGGCTTGGTCACCCTCATTAATGTAAAAGATAAAGGAGTTTTCGATGAAATTAAGTATGGTTTGGAAATTAGGCGCGTTGGCGATGGCCGCTGTGCTTATGGTAGGTTGTAATTCTGCAAAAAAACAAGAAGCAGAAGTCGTTGATGAAGAAGGCACGTATGCAAGCGGCGCGGGTTCTTACGCTACTTTCACCGGCAGTGATCTGACTCCTGAAGAAGCGGAATCTTTACGTCAGCAACGCGTATTCTACTTTGCATACGATTCCAGCAGCTTGTCACATGATGATTTACGCGCGATCGAAGCGCATGCTTATTATTTAGTACATCACCCAGAAGCACGCGTGCGTGTTGAAGGACATACCGACTCACGCGGCAGCCGTGAATACAACATCGCCTTGGGCGAACGTCGTGCAAAAGCCGTAGCAAGAGTATTATAGCTAGCCGGCGCGCAAAATCATCAGTTTACAGTAGTCAGCTATGGCGCTGAAAAACCTGCAGTGCAAGGTATGGATGAAGAAGCCTGGCGCTTTAATCGCCGCGCGGAAGTTGTTTATGAAGTGGAGTAAATAAAAGCCCTCTTTTTGAGGGTTGTTGCATAAATGTTGATCTTCGTAGGGACGCAACATGTTGCGTCCAGGTGTTGGAGTGGATAATGAGATTACGGATCTCCACATTGCTTTTTACGGGGAATAAATTAATTTATGTGGTTAAATTCAGCATTTGGACGCAACATGTTGCGTCCCTACGCTGTAGGAGAATTTATCTATGAATATGCGTTACATTCTAGCCACGATTGCGTTGTTTACAACCAGTGCAGTCCAAGCAGAATCCGTTCAAGCACAACTCGACGCACTCACTCAGCTTGATGAAGTTCGCACCGAAATGCAAACCATGCGTGGCGACATAGAAGTTCTTCAACATGAGATTGACCAACTCAAACAACAACAACGCGATTTTTACGATGATATCAATCAACGCCTAGGCAAGTTGGAAAGTGCGAAACCCGCTGCAGGCGCAGCAATTGCTCCCGCAACTGTAGCACCCGCAGCCGTTGCACCCGCACCTGCAGTCAAACCACCCGGCGCGTACGCTGGATCTGAAGGCACACCTCATGCCGCACCCTTGGTTCCACCACCCACTTCAAGCGTAGACACGAGCGATGCCATCGCTGCAGTTAAAAATGCCCCGAGCGATCTGGCTGCCTATCAAGCAGCATACAAATTACTACAAGGTAAACAATACACTGAAGCCGCCGCTGCATTCGATACTTATTTAACCGCCTATCCCCAGGGTGATTACGTCGCCAATGTAGATTATTGGTTAGGCGAAGTGCACTTAATCCAGCATAATTACCCCGCTGCAGAACAATCTTTCTCCCGCGTCGTAACCCAATATCCAGGCCATCAAAAATCGGCCGATGCATTACTGAAATTAGGCTATGTATATGAAGCCTCTGGTGATAATCAAAAAGCGCTGACCACGTTTCAACAAGTGCAGCAGCAATTTCCTAACACCGCGGTCGCACAATTAGCGAATACTAAAGCCTCGCAGCTCCAGCAGAATATTTAATGTTACGCATCACAGAGATTTTTTATTCCCTGCAAGGTGAAACCAGTACAGTGGGTTTGCCCACGGTATTTGTGCGCTTAACCGGATGTCCGCTGCGTTGTCAATACTGTGATACCGCTTATGCGTTTAGTGGTGGCACGAAGATGTCACAGGATGAAGTGTTAAATAAAGTAGCGGAGTTTAAACCACGTTATGTCACGGTTACTGGCGGTGAGCCATTAGCGCAAAAAGAATGCTTGCCGTTATTAAGTGCATTATGTGATCAAGCTTATGTGGTATCGCTAGAAACCAGCGGTGGGTTAGATGTGAGCGAAGTTGACTCACGCGTCGTAAAAATTTTAGATTTAAAAACCCCAGGCTCAAAAGAGCAAGAAAAAAATCTATACACCAATATCCAGTACATAAATAAACAAGATCAAATTAAATTTGTGATCTGCGATCGAGCAGATTATGAATGGGCAAAAGAAAAGCTAAAAGAATATCAATTATCCGATCGCTGCGAAATATTATTCTCCCCGAGCCATGAACAGCTCAAAGCAAAAGATCTGGCTGGATGGATTTTGCAAGATAACCTCCCAGTACGCATGCAATTACAAATCCATAAATACATTTGGGGCGATGAAAGAGGACGGTAATCGCAAATAGCAGGGTATTTTATT
>CAZPAA010000049.1:0-3849 GCA_964584425.1 uncultured Gammaproteobacteria bacterium
GTGCTTTACAACCCGCAGGCCTTCTTCACACACGCGGCATTGCTGGATCAGGGTTTCCCCCATTGTCCAAGATTCCCCACTGCTGCCTCCCGTAGGAGTCTGGGCCGTGTCTCAGTCCCAGTGTGGCTGATCTTCCTCTCAGAACAGCTATAGATCATCGCCTTGGTAGGCCATTACCCCACCAACAAGCTAATCTAACGCAGGCTCATCCCACGGCAAAAAAATTTTCCTCCGTAGAGCGTATGCGGTATTAGCACGAGTTTCCTCGTGTTATCCCCCACCGCGGGGTAGATTCCTACGCGTTACTCACCCGTCCGCCACTCGTCAGCATCTAGCAAGCTAGACCTGTTACCGTTCGACTTGCATGTGTTAAGCATGCCGCCAGCGTTCAATCTGAGCCAGGATCAAACTCTTCAAATTAATTGAAATAAAAGAAACAGTTGTTGACCTGGCCATCGAGCGCCCACACAAATGCATGACTAAATTTTTAAAGAGCTATTCACTACGAGGTGAGGAGGTCATTCTACTTGTTCTTGGAATACTGTCAAGCGGTTTTTAAAAATATTTTTTTTGGAGGGGATTTGAAGAGGCAAAACTCTATCTGGGCTACCGTCCAAACGGGCGCAGGTATGCGGGGACTTCCCCATGCTCGCAAGCTGCGCGTGGGAAAGGGACCGAAGGCCACCCGTTTGGATTGTTCTCAGTGGTGAGAGTTTTGCACTTTTATCTTGATATAAATATCTTGATATTAAGAAAATTTATATTTTTTGGTTATTTTTTGTCAGCGTTATTTTTGCGAAGCGGCGTTTGCCTACTTGATAGATGTGGGTTGTGCCTGTGTTTATTTTGTGATTTCGTTCATTAATAGGTGTGCCGTCAATGCGTACGCCGCCTTGGTCTATCATGCGTAGGCCTTCGGATGTGCTGCTGACTAAATTGGTTTGCTTCAATAGTTGTGCGAGCAAAATTTCACTGCCTTCTATAGTAATAGTGATTTCTTGGATGTCTTCTGGCATTTGCCCTTTTTGGAAGCGGGCAATAAAGGCATCATAAGCCGTTTGTGCGGCTTCTTTATTATGGAATCTTGTGACCATTTCTTTTGCGAGTTCTACTTTGATGTCTCTTGGGTTTGCTGTGTTGTTGAGGGTTGCTTGTTTCCAGGCGGTAATTTCAGCGTGTGAGCGCGCGCTTAATAGTTCGAAGTAGCGCCACATGAGTTCGTCTGAAATGGACATGAGTTTTCCAAACATGTCTTCGGGGGCGTCGGTAACACCTATATAGTTGCCTAGGGATTTCGACATTTTTTTTACGCCGTCTAGACCTTCGAGTAGTGGCATGGTGATGACGATTTGAGGTTTTTGTCCAAAATGTTTTTGTAGCTCACGCCCCATGAGTAAATTGAATTTTTGATCGGTGCCACCAAGTTCGATGTCTGCGCGTAGTTCTACTGAGTCATAACCTTGAATGAGGGGATATAAAAATTCATGGATGGCGATGGCCTGGTTATTGGTGAATCGTTTGTTGAAATCATCGCGCTCTAGCATGCGCGCAACTGTGTATGTGGATGCAAGCTGGACTAAGTCCGCGGCATTTTTTTTGCCCATCCAGGTTGAGTTGTAAACGATTTCAGTTTTGTTTGGGTCTAAGAGTTTAAGAATTTGTAGTTGATAGGTTTTAGCATTCTGTTGCACTTGCTCGGGGCTTAAGGGCTGGCGCATGACGTTGCGGCCCGTGGGGTCACCAATCATTGCGGTGAAATCGCCAATTAAAAATAAAATATGGTGTCCTAAATCTTGAAACTGTCTGGCTTTATTCAATAAAACGGTGTGACCTAAATGCAAATCTGGGGCTGTGGGATCAAAGCCTACTTTAATGCGAAGCGGTTTTTTGCTGGCTAATAAAGTTTGAAGTTCCTCTTTTAGTAAAATCTCATCCGTTCCACGAATAATGTCCGGTGAAATTTTTACTTGCTCTTCCATAGAGAATCCTTATAATCTATTAAAAATTTATGGCATGCTAGCATATTACATTGACTAATGTCACATTAGGCCCTAAATTTACAGTTTATGGACAACAAAGCAGAGCAAATCAGTGAACAACCGGCGCACCTACAGACATACGGACATGGATTATGGCTTAAGCCGAAAGCGTAGTTATCCTTCCGCTCCTAGCAAAAAACCTTATAAAAAATGGGTAGGCTTGTCCTTAGTTGGTGCGATGAGTTTTGTTGCCTTAAATGCCACCTTTAAAACGGATACGCGTGATTCATCTGATATCATGGCGCAAAACGTGATAGAAGAGTTGGACCCCATTGTCCTCAATCAGCCTGAAATCAGTTTTATTTCCCCGATTGAAACACCAGCGGAGACTGTTGTTGCATCGGCGCAGACGACTATTGCAGATCCTAAAGTATTTAGCCCTCTACCTTCATCTAAACCTGAAATTGAAATACCCGCAGAACGTACGATTAATGTCGCGATACGCAAAGGCGATACCTTAGGCAAAATTTTTGATAACCACGGCTTAGATGCCACCCTACTTCATGCTTTTACTGAAAATAAAACGGTGAGTAGCAACCTAACTAAAATTCATCCTGGGGAAGAATTAAAGCTGACTTTAAGTCCTACCAATGAATTACTTCGCTTAGAATACAATGTGAATGAACTGGAGCGCTTGGAAGTTGATGTCAAAGAAGGTAAGCCTGCGGCTGATATCGTTGATCGTGATGTCGAAGAATTACTGACTTTTGCTAATGCCACGATTGATGACTCCTTATTCCTCGCGGCTGAACGCGAGGGCTTGAATAATAATATCACCATGGAATTAGCCCGCATTTTCGCCTGGGACATTGATTTTCTCGATATTCAAAAAGGCGACCAATTCAGTGTCATTTATGAAGACCGTTATGTGGATGGTGAACGAGCCTCCCCCGGGGATATTATTGCGGCTGAATTCGTCAACAATGGTAAAACTTTTCGCGCGATCCGCTATGAAGATGCGGACGGCCATGTGGATTACTACACTCCCGAGGGTCGTAGCATGCGTCAAGCGTTTTTACGTACGCCGCTTGAATTTACTAGAATTAGTTCAAAATTCAATCCGCATCGCTTACATCCCATCATCCGGAAAATTCGTCCGCACCGTGGGGTTGATTATGCCGCGCCGATTGGCACGCCGGTGATGGCTGCCAGTGATGGTGTGATTTCTATGGCGACCACGCAACGTGGGTATGGCAAAGTGATTGAAATTAAGCATGGTTCTACTTATTCCACCCTGTATGCACATTTAAATGGCTTTGCCAAAGGGATGCGTAATGGCGTAAATGTTAAGCAAGGACAAGTGATTGGCTATGTCGGTAAAACCGGTATGGCAACGGGTGCGCATTTACATTATGAATTCCGGGTAAATGGCGTGCATAAAGATCCTCTAACCGTAGAATTGCCACGCTCTAACTCACTGCCGTCTAAATATAAGACACAGTTCTTAGCCCATGCCTCTGATGTGCTTGAACAACTGAGCAACTATCAACGTGTTCAATTGGCAGAAGTTAAGACGCCATCTAGTACTACACCTAAACAAAGTTAGGAGCCCCCCTCTTTCGTAGAGGCGCAACATGTTGCGCCCAGGTGGTGGTTCGACAGAGCATTTTTTGTGTTCCACCGAAATAAAAAGAATGGACGATTAGCGGGAATGCATGTATTTCTTCACACGATACACTTGGGCGCAGCATGCTGCGCCCCTACGAAGAGATAACCCATATCCCATCTTCGTAGGGGCGCAACATGTTGCGCCCGGGTGGTGGTTCGACAGAGCATTTTTTGTGTTCCACCGAAATAAAAAGAATGGACG
>CAZPAA010000049.1:3949-10486 GCA_964584425.1 uncultured Gammaproteobacteria bacterium
GAATGCATGTATTTCTTCACACGATACACTTGGGCGCAGCATGCTGCGCCCCTACAACTTGAGGAGTCTTTCACATGTCCGATTTATATATCGGTCTTATGTCAGGCACCAGCTTTGATGGCGTTGATGTGGCCTTGGTTACTTTTGAAGATCAAAATATTCAGCTATTAGATGCTTGTTTACACCCCATTCCTGAAAAAATAAAACAAGCTTTATTACACTTAAGTCAACATCAATTGCACGATCTCCATCAAGTCTGCCGATTAGATGTTGAACTGGGATTTATTTTTGCGCAAGCTGTGCAAGTTTTATTGAAGAAAAATCAATTATCCCCATCACAAGTTTCTGCAATTGGTTCTCATGGGCAAACGTTACGACACTTTCCGCATCAGCCGTTTCCTTATACCTTGCAAATTGGTGATCCGCATGTGATTGCCGTGAATACCCAAATCACCACGGTTTCGGATTTTCGGCGTCATGATATGGCCTTAGGTGGACAAGGCGCACCGCTTGCGCCCTTATTTCATCAAGCTTTTATGCATTCTACGGATGAAAACCGTGCGATTGTGAATATTGGTGGTTTTGCGAATGTAACGTTACTGCCCAAAGATAAATTGCTGATCCAAGGCTTTGATAGCGGACCTGGTAATGTTTTGCTCGATGCGATTGCGATGCAACATTTACAACAACCCTATGATGCATTTGGTGAATTTGCACGCCATGGCCAAATACATACGCAGTTATTAAGCACGCTGTTATCCCATCCATTTTTTAATAAAACACCGCCTAAAAGCACGGGGCGAGATGATTTTAATCTACCTTGGCTCGAAGCACAGCTCAAACATTTCTCTAGCGTCGGTGCAGAAGATCTACAAGCCACACTCACAGAATTCACAGCGCAAACAATTATCCAATCTATTCTACAATACGCAGGCACAACACAGGCCATTTATATTTGCGGAGGCGGCGCTGCGAATACATTTTTAATGGAGCGAATGCAACACCTTGCCTCCCCCATCAAAGTGCAAAGCACTAAAACATTGGGCATTGATCCCGATTGGCTTGAAGCGATGCTAATGGCTTATCTGGCAAAAGAGCGCCTACTGAATCATGCCTTAAATTTATGTGATATTACTGGAAGCTGTAAACAGCATCTGGTGGGCACCTTGTATCAAAACAGCTAGATTTTTGCTCTAATGGAGATATCGCGGATGCTTGCGCTTGCGTCTGTTTTTCTGGAAAATATCCCCAATATCCCCAATATGCATAAGGCCCATAAAGTTGTGCGGGAGCCGCTCCTTTAGCGCTTGGACTTAATTCATGATCAATCAACTTAATAATGGATTCACATCCTTTTTTAAGTTGATCGCTTAACAAGGCTGTTTTTTCTTCCCAGGTTAAAAGTTTTTCGTTTTTATCATGCAGGGCAATATAACTTTTAGCCATGTCTTTGATATATCCTAAAATATCACGGTTGGATTCTGTGCGAATATAATAAATAATTAAAGAAAATAAGGACATCGTTCTTGCAAAATTGGGAAATAAGCAATCCGATATCCCAAAGTATCCATACCGAAAAGGTATAAGCATCTGGGCCCGTGCTTTTTCATCGGAAGATGCAATCACCCTAAGAAAAACATTCATTGTCTTTTCATCATACGGGCTAAGATTATTACGTTCAATTTTTGGCATTAAAAAATATAATGTATAATCATTGAATGGACAATCAGCACGAACTGGGGCCATCCATAAATCTCTTGGATTTTTACTGTTAACTACAGGCATAAATTTCCGCATGTCGCTTTCTACAGTTTTTGCGATATGTGCGTACCGACGATCTTTTTCTTCTATTTTCAGGTTGTAGCCCTCATATGAAACACCAAATTCTGCGGCGGATTTAGGCGTTATTGAAATCACGCTGGCTGAACATTTTTTTGGTAAAAATAGGGCAAACTTTTCAGCTATTCTCAAGGTTTTAAACGAAAAATCATTGCCGTTATTTTTTATGGAAAACACGATACGATAGGTCACTTCTCTGCCATTATCATTTAAACCAGACACCATTTTTTGTATGATATAAGGATAATCACGGTAATTTTTTCCATTCCAAAACTCGCAAAACCGTCTATCGTCTTTTAGCGGATTTTTTTTCTCTCTATCATTTAAAAATGCAACCGTTTCTAATAATTCTGTTTGGGTATCAAAATAAGCACACCCTCGGCCCGCAGTTGCATCGGGTGGTTTTATTATCCAACCGGTCGGACTATCCTTTGGAAGTTTATGTTTTTCGCGCTCAAATGTATAAGGCGACATCAAATAGCTTTCAGGATATCTGATCTTTGCTTCGCGACATATTTCATAAAAAACCACTTTGTTTTCTGTGGATAGCATCGTTCGTGCATTAATAATAATGAGATCATTTAATTGGTGATGTACCTTAAACGCATAAGCTTGCTCTGTCTCTTGCGCGGTTTCAAAAACAAAAACGCCTTCTTTTAATTTTCCTTGAAAAATCTGCGCCATTAGATTTTTTTCTATCACCACATCTGCATGTAAGCGGTATCGAGTAGGTACTTGGAATTGAAGCAGGCTGGTATAAATTTTTCTTTTTGGAAAAGTATTGACTACTTCGTCCCAAAGCATTTCCAGCACGGTTTCGTGTAGCCCAGAGTGAAAAGCTGAGCCGGTTTCTAAATAAACCAATTCGCCAGAGGAAAGTTTTTTAAAATCCAGGATCAGTACATCAAGATTGCGGCTGGGCATGTCATTTTCCATTTAAAAAGCGCATGTTAACATGATATAAGTCATAAATCAAACAGGTTTTGACTATTCAGGTGGCTTTGGTGTTGTGGGAAAGGCGTCAGCTGAGGACCTGGTATTCATCTTCTACCTTTGAATAGGTAAAAATCTGTCCGGTTTTAATATCAAAAAACCATAGGTGAATAATAAGCGTGCCTTGCTCTACTTTTTCAGCAATCCATGGAAACGTTAAGCAGTTTTGATACGATTGCTTGAGCGCAGATTTAGCACATTCATCGGCATCGTGTTTTTCACACCCATCTGTGTTAATAATCGACATCCAGCGTGCAATAAAATCATTATTTGTATGATTGTTGATAAGCGCTTGAATGCCGCCGCATTGGCTATGCCCTAACAAGATTAAATGTTTCACTTCTAAATTGCGTACGCCAAACTCGAGTGCCGCACTGGTACCATGGTGCATTTCATCTTTTTCATACGGTGGGACAATATTTGCAACATTACGTACGACAAATAAATCACCGGGGTCGCATTGTAAAATTAATGCGGGATCAACGCGCGAGTCGCAGCAGGAGACTACCATGATTTTTGGTTTTTGCCCGTAGTATGAAAGAAATTGCATCACGGACTTATCGCCGTGGACGTATTTATCGCGAAAATCTTTGTAACCTTGAAGAATTTTTTGAAAACTATTTTCCATGTTTTTCACTTTTCACTTAGACAGAGAAAGACGACCCACAGCCGCAGGTGGTTTGTGCGTTGGGATTGCGGATCACAAATTGGGCGCCTTCGATGCCCTCGGTGTAATCGATTTGGGCGCCGACTAGGTATTGGAAGCTCATAGGGTCGATTAATAAACGGACTAATTTGCCGCCTTTTCCGCCTTTGCCGCCCTCGCCTTCTTCGTCATTGGGTTCTTCTTCATTGAGAACCTTTTCAATGACTTGGTCATCGGGGTTGATGGTTTCATCGAAGGTGAAGCCATATTGGAAACCAGAGCAGCCGCCACCTACGATATAGGCGCGTAGGTTTAAGTTGGGATTGCCCTCCTCGAGGATAAGGGTGGATACCTTGTTTGCAGCGGCAATGGTGAAATCTAGTAATTGGGCGGTCATAAATACTCCTCGAAGGGAGTATTGTAACATTATTAGTTACGATTGCGGGAGTTTTTCGTCAGTCCTGAAACAGCCCATTTAAGCGATGGCTTTTCTGATGGTGCTAAATGAGATTTCCTTATTTTGTACGACTTCAGTCAAACTGATAGAAACGGGTCCGGTGTAACTTGGGCGCCATTTCATCAAACACAAAGTGCCCACCAGCGCACCTGCGCCCGCGCCGATAAGGGCACCTGGGATCCCACACACTACAAAACCGATTAATGCACCCACAATGACCCCAACTATCAACCCAATCGGGATACGAATTTTTTTTGAATAACGTGCAGGGAAGACATGCTGATGGACTAACATGTTTTTTTCATAACATTGTATGACATGGCATTTTGTAGCCGAATCCACTTTGCTATCTAATACGATATCAACAACCCGATTGGTTTGCTTGATTAAAAATAATATTAATGCTTTATTTTGCAGGAAGTTCTCTGTGTCTATTTCCATCACATGTTTAAATGCAATGAGATTCACCATTAATTGTTGAAGATAAGGTGACGGTGTATTTATTTTTTTTATCAGATCAATCGCATAGTTAAGATCGGTCTTTTCGATTTTATCATCGTGATATGAAATAAGCGGAGTCAATTCTCGGCCTAATGCAATCGTTGCCTGTTCCAGTATAAATGTTTCCAATGTTCGTGTGTTATATTCATTTGTATATTGCGTTAATAATGAAATGTTTTTACTTTGAGCAATTAAAGTAATCTCTTTATATGCTTTGCAATATTTTTCAATGGTTGCCGTAAATGACACAGAATTAAATGACGAGAACCTTGAGAAATGTAATGGCTGAAGTTTTTCTAGACAATGATACTTAAATGCATTACCCAAAATTCCATTGTAAAACTGGGTAGACGTATAAAATTGGGAACGCGGGAAAGCCTGGGTGATGCCTTTTAGTTCTAAATGAATAAAAGGTTCTTTTGTATGATCGATAAAAATTGCACATTGCTGTTCTAGCAAGGCTTGTAATTTTGATGGATCTAAATTATCGATTTTATTGAGATAATCAAAAATAGGATCATATATATTTTCGGTAGAAAGCATTCTGGGGATCCTAGCAAGCTTAATTGATTAAAAATATCGGGGAAATCCTTAGGGGTTGCTTTTTCTATTGTGAAACTATACCGTATAGCAAAATAATTCTGGAGTATTGTTATGTTATGGGTTAAAGCCTTTCATCTTATTTTTATTGTGACTTGGTTTAGTGGCTTATTTTATTTGCCGCGGTTGTTTGTTTATCACAGTGGCGCGACCGATATGGTTGGGATTGAGCGGTTTAAGGTGATGGAGCGCAAGTTATATTATTTTATTACTACGCCCAGCATGTTACTTGCGGTATTGTTTGGGCTATGGCTGTTAATACCGAATTGGGATTTTTATAAAACAGCAGGATGGATGCATACCAAGTTGTTATTGGTGGTATTGTTGATTGGATATCATCATATGTGCGGTTATTATTTGAAACAATTTGCGAAAAATAATAATCAGCATTCTGAGAAGTTTTATCGGATTTTTAATGAGATTCCGGTGTTGTTTTTAGTGGCCATTATTATTTTAGCCGTGGTGCGGCCGTTTTAAGATGATCCCCCTTTGAAAAGGGGGTGCCCGCGTCTAGCGGGGGATTTGAGATATCTGTTTATACCACTGAGATCTTTAAATCCCCCCTGCCCCCCTTTTTCAAAGGGGGATTACTGAAAGATTCCAGCGCTGATGGCAAGGATATCGGCGCCAGCTTGAATGACTAAGGCTGCATTGTCTAGCGTGATCCCACCGATCGCAACGATGGGTAGGTGAAATATTCTGGCTTGTTTTAAGATGGATAATTCTGCCGGTTTTGCGTTCGGTTTCGTTTGCGAAGGAAAAAAGCAACCGAATGAAAGATAATTTGCACCTTGGTTTGCAGCCATCAAAGCTAATTCTAAGCTGTTGTGGCAGGTGATGCCGATAATCGCTTTTTCTCCCAATTGTTTTCTCGCTTCCATAATCGGCATATCGCTTTGGCCTAAATGTACGCCGTCGGCATTACTACTTTTTGCGAGTTCCACGTCATCGTTGATAAATAATAATGCGTTATGTTCTTTACACAGTTTGCGTAATGCTTGGGTTTGCTCAAAGCGCAAGGCTGCATCCAAATTTTTATCGCGATATTGCACTAAACGCACGCCGCCTTTTATCGCAGCCTCGATTTGCTTCACTAAAATGGTGGTATTTTTTTGCTCGGGGGAAATGGCGTAAAGTTTAGGGTAACACATGCGTCTTCTCTTGATAAAACCGATTCGGTATAAGCTGCCCGCGCCCGATGACGTGAGCGTGTTTTAAACTGGTCCAGGTATAACTTTGTGCATCACTGATCGCTTGTAGCGCACTATGTCCTTTGGCCATTAACGCCGCGATACTGGATGCCAGCGTACAACCGGATCCATGAAATTCTCCCGGCAAGCGAGTCCAGCGAAAACGGGTATATTCCCCAAAGCTGCTGTAATAATGATTAATAATTTGCGTGCTGTCATCATGCCCGCCAGTGATTAATAAATGTTTGACGCCAAGATTTAATAATTTTTCGGCGCAATGATCACGACTGGTACTGTAAGGTGCTAAACGA
>CAZPAA010000050.1:0-10470 GCA_964584425.1 uncultured Gammaproteobacteria bacterium
TTACATAAAAGGACACTGCTATGCGTAAATGGATCGGTTTAATTTTAAGCGTATTGCTGATTATTGCGTTTTTGCCGGCGATGTTGGGGTTATTGGCTAAACGATCTTTGGATCATGTGGTGGCAGATCTGCCTTTGCCGGAAGGGATGACACTTTCGCTGCAAGATTACACTTTCGGGTGGCTTAATTCGTACGTTGCGATCAAAATTCATATCAAAGAAAATGAAAGACTGGCGCAATATGTTGAAGAAGAACTCAATGTGATTGTGCACGGCCATATCAAACACGGTCCTTTATTAATGACAGACCAAGGCATGCATGTAGGCATTGCTGAAGTTAAAACCCATGCCACCTTAAAAGACATCCAAGGTTTAACCGAGCAAAACCAGCAAGAACTGGCGTTATTATTTAAAGATAACGATATTCTGCGCGCGGAAAGTTTGATTCATTTAAATCAAGCGATCAGTATTTTCTTAAAATCAAGCCCAGTTGAAGAACAAATCAATGGTGAAACCATACAATGGAGCGGCCTGCAAGCACAAATTAAAGCCGATAGACAATTGAACCACCTCGATACGCTGCTCACCATCTCGCCTGTATTATTTACCACCGCGCAAGGTGCAACATTAGATATGGCGCAAGCGCAATATATGTCTCAACTCTCACGGGATGAGCAATCACCGTGGGTTGGACAGCAAGCATTTCATTTACCCACTTTTTATTTAAAAGATGAAACGGGCGCAATATTTCGTTTTGATCAATTGAACGTCACAACGCAAAGTCACATTGAACAAGATTTATTTGATGCTGCATTAAATGTTGCGGCCAACAATATTGAATTAAACCAACATCATTTTGATGAGCTGCGTGTGGAATTAGAATTTGATTCACTCGAAAAACAAGCCTTATTTTTACTTGGGCAGCTTTTCAAAAAACCTTCGCGCTCGCCGCAAGACAGGCAAGAGATGATAAAATTATTGGTGAGTGCATTAAGCCCAGGCGCCAATATGGAATTAGATTATTTGCTGAAAATGCAAAGTGATCAGGTCGTTCTACAAGTAGATTTAAAATTCCCCAATCTTGGCGAAGAAACAAAAGATGTGACAGCGCAATCCACCGCCTTGTTAAAAGGTTTAGATGCCAGCGTAAAATTTATTGCCCCTATGCAATTTGTCAAAGATCAATTATTTAACATGGCCTGGTCCAGCTGGATGCAGCAACTGGGCACGCAAACACCGAGCCAAGATCAACAAACCCAAATTCAACAAATGGTCGACAATCAATTGGCGGGGCTTATCCAAAGCGGCGTATTTATAGCCAAAGACAGCACGTATCATTTGGAATTTGATTATGCAGAAGGCAATATGGTATTAAATGGCAGACCCATTTCCCAAGGCGAAATATTTTTATTACTTATGTTATTGTTACAAGTGACGCCGAATGAAAGCACTGCACATTGAAAACCTAAAAAAAATCTATAAAACCGGCACAATCGCGCTAAAAGGCATTTCATTTTCCATAGAAGAAGGTGATTTTTTTGCGCTGCTTGGCCCGAACGGCGCGGGCAAAACCACAACCATCGGCATTATTTGCTCTCTAGTCGATAAAACGGATGGTACCGTTCAGGTATTTGATGCCAATATCGATGAAAATTGGCCACTTGCTAAATCGTATATTGGCGTTGTCCCACAAGAATTTAATTTTAATATGTTTGAAACGGTAGAAAATATTTTACTGTATCAAGCAGGCTTTTATGGTATTTCACGCAAAGCGGCAAAAAGCAGGGTAGATCAGTGTCTAAAACAAGTCGGTCTATGGGATAAGCGCACGCATATTTCACGCACATTATCCGGCGGTATGAAGCGGCGCTTAATGATTGCGCGCGCCATCGTTCATCAACCGAGGTTGCTTATTTTAGACGAGCCCACCGCGGGGGTGGATGTTGAGTTGCGGCGCAGCATGTGGGAATTTTTAAGGGAGCTGAATCAACAAGGCACCACTATAGTTTTAACCACCCATTATTTAGAAGATGTAGAACAACTCTGCCGCAATGTAGCCATCATTAATCGCGGTGAAATTGTTGAAAATACCACTGTGCGAGATTTAATTGCGCGCATGCCATCTGAAAGTTTTGTGCTGGATTTATCCAAACCGATAACGGTTGCGCCTAATATCGCTGGATTTAATTTAAAACTGATCGACAGCATGACGCTAGAAGTGGAAGTGCCGCGTGACCAATCGCTGAATCAATTATTTATGCATTTATCTGAAGCCAATATTTTTTTAAACAGCATGCGTAATAAAACCAACCGTTTAGAAGAATTATTTTTGCAGCTGGTCAAAAAACAGGATTGAATATGGGCATATCGCAACAATGGGTCGCATTACTGACCATCATCCGGCGTGAAATCGCACGCTTTAGCCGCATTTGGATCCAAACCCTAGTGCCGCCGGTTATCACTACTTTATTGTATTTTGTGATCTTTGGTCATGTGATCGGCCGTTATGTTTCTGATATGGGCGGCGTTACTTATATCGAATATATTGTGCCGGGTTTAATTATGATGTCGATTATGAATAATGCGTATGCCAATGTAGTCTCTTCATTTTTTGGTGCGAAATTTCAGCATTTTATTGATGAATTGTTGGTTTCACCGACGCCAAATTTAGTGATTTTGTGGGGATATTTATTGGGTGGTGTCTTGCGCGGAATCGTGGTGGGCGCCATCGTCGCAATCGTTGCCGCTTTTTTTGCGCCGCTTAATATTCACTCCTTACCCCTCGTCCTGTTAGTTGCCGTATTATCCGCCGCATTATTTTCTTTAGGTGGATTTATCAACGCAGTATTTGCGCGTAAATTTGATGATATCAGCTTGATCCCGACCTTTGTATTAACCCCGATGATTTATTTAGGCGGCGTATTTTATTCTATCAAATTACTGCCCCCAGTTTGGCAAACTATTTCATTGTTCAATCCCATTTTATATATGATCAATGCCTTTCGTTATGCGATGCTCGGCGTATCTGACATCGCTATCGCCCCAGCATTATTCATGTTATTTGGATTTTTAATTTTATTTTTTCTAATAAGCTGGTATTTATTGGCAAAAGGGATTGGGCTTAGGAATTAAAATCCAAGTCCTGTCCAGGCACTAATTGCTGCAAAAATAAATGAACCGGAACACAACGCACTTGTCCCATTTTTAAAATTTCTGTGCCTTGATATAACAAAATAGAAACAGCTTCAGGATAATCTTCACAAAACGCGCGAAGCGATTTTACATCTTGTGAAAAAACCATTTTTGCATATTTGACTTCAATGGCATATAAATGATTTTTGCCGTAAAGAATAAAATCAACTTCTATTCCATGTTGGGTGCGCCAATAATATAATTTATAGGGAGATCCTTGATAATCATTCCAAGCACGTAAATGCTGTAAAACCAGTCCTTCTAAACCAGGGCCATTAATTTCTGAAGGATAATCATTTAAGCCCGTTAACCGTAATGAACGGTAAACACCGACATCAAAAAAATAAAACTTTTCATGCCTGACGGTTTCACGTTTAGCACGGATGTTAAACACCGGTAAATGATAACTAATAAGCAAATCTTGCAACACACCTAAATAACCTTCAATCAGTTTTCGTGAAACCTGACACTCACGCGCAATATTACTGATGTTAATAAGACTGCCGTGAGAAAAACTCACAATTTCTAAAAATCGCAAAAAGTCACCGATATTGCGCACTAATCCTTCGGCCTTCACTTCTTCTTGTACGTACAGCTGTATATAGGCTTGCAAAGTTTCTGACGCGGAAGCACTTTCAAAAACTAAGGGCACCAGTCCATATTCCAAGCTGTGTGCTAGATTAAATGTATTACCCAACTCTGCGGCCATAAAAGGGTGTAAGTGTTTTACCAGGGCGCGTCCAGCTAATAAATCCACGCCCGCGCGCTTTAGCTTTCTTGCACTTGAGCCCGTGAGGATAAACTGCCATCCTTGTTTTTCTTCAATGAGACTATGGACCACAGACAATAAATCAGGTGCTTTTTGAATCTCATCAATAATTATTTGTTTGGCTTGACTGGCCTTAACCCGCAATTCAAGTCGTTCTGGATAGGCTAAATATTCTCTAAGTACATCTGGCTTAAGCAAGTTAATCAGCAGGGCATCGGGATACCGAAATTTTAACCAGGTTGATTTACCTGTTCCCCGTGGGCCAAATAAAAAATAGCTCTGATCAGAGCCTTTAAAGAAGCGTTTTATCAATTCTGACATAAAAAACCTGCGAAATTTAACCTTGTATCTCCATATTACGCCAAAAAATGGAGATTTCAAGTTTATTTTGCCAACGCCTTACCCCTTGGAGGGGATAAATCGCGCGCGGAGCCAGAGGCTGATGTCTTGGATTTCTTCAGCGCAGACTTGGTGGGCCATTGAGTAGGTGTGCCAATCTACGGTATAACCTTGGGTGCTTAATAATTCTTCGGTCATTTGGCCTATTTCTATCGGCACGATGGGATCCATGGTGCCGTGGGCGAGAAAAATGGGTAAAGGTTTTGGATTTTCGAGGGCGGATTTGAGGGATTCAACCATCGGGAGAAAAGTCGATAAGCCCATCACCCCCGCAAGGGTTGCATGAAATCGTAGCGCAGTAAATAAAGCCAAGGTGCCGCCCTGGGAAAATCCCACTAATACCATGTGATCATAAGGGATGCCCAGCTGATGTTGTGCGTAGAGCAGTGCTTCAATGTCTTGGGAGGTTTTTAAGATCCCGGCTTCATCATGTTTTGCTGCGGGTGAAATTTCATGAATATCAAACCAAGCGGGCATTAGCATGCCGCGATTGAGGGTCACCGCGCGAACGGGCGCATGGGGGAAAATAAAACGAATCGGCAAATCGGATAATTTTAATTCCGGCACGATGGGCATAAAATCATGGCCATCAGCGCCGAGGCCATGCAGCCAAATTACCACAAATTGTGCAGGCACTTTAGAATTAATGGTTTCAAAAATCAGCATAATCTTGATAATATTCCTATAATTAACAACACCTTTATCATAACAGCCCAAAGAACATGAATAAACTGGTCTATCTCATATTAATAATCGCTTTAGTGCTTGGCGGATGCGCGCCGCCGAAAAAGCCACCACATCCTCGCTTTGCTGATGAAATCGTGGTTTTAAAATCCGAGCGCAAAATGATTTTATTGCACAATAATAAAATTTATAAAACCTACGATATTGGCTTAGGCCAAGATCCAAAAGGTCACAAAGTCCAAGAAGGCGATAGCCGCACGCCCGAAGGCAAATACATCATTGAAAGCCGCAATCCATACAGCAAATATTATTTATCGTTACGTATTAGTTATCCGGACGAGGATGATATTGAGTATGCAGAATTCATCGGCGTGGACCCCGGGGATCATATCATGATTCATGGTGTGGGCGATGGCAGGCGCAAAAATTATATGCGGTCTAAAGACTGGACCGAAGGCTGCATTGCAGTGACTAATAAAGAAATGCATGAAATATGGCATTTAATTGAAGATGGTACGCCGATCTCAATTTATCGGTGAGGCACGGATGTCTATTTCTGATGATGACAAAAAATCCTGGCGAGAAGCGATGCAACATGTCGTGCCACTCAAGGCTGATCATAAAATCAATGTGAAGCCTGCAAAAACTACCATCCCAAAAATGTCACAGGAGAAGCTGGAAAATCCCGCTTCGATCACTTTTTATGACAATGATGTAGAACAACCCGAAACCATTTTTTTTGTACGCCCGGGGTTGCAATATCGCGTGCGACATCAATTTCGGCAAGGCAAAATGTTTTGTGAAGCCACCCTCGATTTACATGGTTTAACCGTAGAAGAAGCCAGAAATAAAGTATCAACATTTCTTCTCCAATCCCTCCAACAACACCGCCGTGTAGTCAAAATCATCCACGGCAAAGGCTTTGCTATTTTACGCAGTAAAGTGTATCAGTGGCTTCCCCAATGCCCCGCAGTATTAGCCATTTGCACAGCCACTGCCAGCGACGGCGGAAGTGGAGCCGTCTATGTTTTATTACGAAAGTGATGGGGGTGGGAGATGCGATGGCACATCCGTCAGATCTTGCTCACTTGAAGCTTCATCTATTCCACCATATAGTTACACACATACCATCGGGTTAAATTTATAAATGGGGAGAAATAATGTTATTCCTAACGCGCAGGCAATCTTTTATTGGATTATGTTTCAGTGTATTGGTGGGTGCGATTGTGTTATTGAATCTTACGGGTGCCGATAATGGGCTTAATCCACCGAGCACCTATGACATGGCGAGCTGTGCCGATCTCTTCAATATAGTGAACGATTTGAATGGGCATTATCGTATTACTGCAGATATAGATTGTGGCGACCAAACTTTTTATACCATTCCAGGTACTTTTAAGGGCACCCTCAGTGGAGGTGAAATTAATCCTAATGATCCAGGTGCTATTAATAACATTCGTGAGATTAAAAACTTCGTTATCAATGGGGGTGGTTTTTTTGAAAAGGTGATGGGTAATAAATTAGCGGAGTCTCCTCAAATCAGTAATATTAAATTCAGCAACATAGAAGTAAAAGCAAATAATCCAGCGCTGATCACCCCTTATGCTGTTGATACAATGTTCGCAAATATTGTTGTTGATGCGCTTACGGTTTCTGCTGAGGGGACTGGGAATGTCGCCACGGGTGGCCTAATTGCCGAAGCTGAGGGCGTCATTCTTTCAAACATTAAGATGAGCAACCTTGATATCAACGGAACCCGTTATACTGGAGGACTTATAGGGCGCGTGATTAATACCACATCGGAAATAAAAAATGCGCGCTTGGATACTTATAACAGCGTGAGGAGTTATACAGGCTGCGAAGATGAATTTTGTGCCGTGGGTGGTTTAGTGGGTGAAGTGCACAGTGGCAGACTTTTTATTATGCAATCATCCGTGGAGACGGGATTACTGGGAGAAGTAAAAGACGGGGTCATTAAGTCTTTTTCAAATGTGGGCGGTTTGGTTGGGATAGTCTCAGGTGCGAGTTATGTGACCATTCGTGATAGTTACGTACAGGCTAAACTGGAGGGGCGTCATTTTGTTGGGGGGATCATGGGGCACGCATTTGAGGAAGCAAACATGCCCAAAGACAGTATTCAGTTTACCAATCTTTATGCAGCGTATGAGCTTACTACCTGCGCTTCTTGTGCATGTAACGCGTGTAAAGGTGTGTTGGGCAATACACAAGCTTCAAATACTAAAGTCAAATCAGTGGGTAGTTTTTATGATATAACCTATGCCCAATTTCAAGAAGCAGGTGATAGAAACAAAATAGAGAATGTCACTTATGAATCAAAGAGTGAAGACACGATGACAATGCGAAAAGCTCAAATTTATCTCGACGCAGGCTGGAGCACAGATATTTGGGAGTTCCCTTCTAATATTGATAATTTTTACCCAAGGCTTAAAAATAATCAGTGATATCATTTAATTAGCTCCCTTTTTAAGGGTGGGTGTGGGGTTATTTAAAGCCTCTATATCCCAGGGCTTCTTGCACATGCGTTACTTGGATGTGATCTTCATCCGCTAGGTCGGCAATGGTTCGGGCGACTTTTAAAATTTTATGATAGGCGCGGCTTGATAGATTCAATTGGGTGAGGGCTTGTTCAAGTATGTGTTGGGTTTTTGTATCTAAGGGGCAACATGTTTTGATCCCAGCGCTTGATAATTGCGCATTGGGCATATTTGTGCGTGCGAGTGCTTTATTTCTTGCTTGCAAGACGCGCTGTTTAATGGTGTGACTGGATTCGCTTTGAGTTTGATGGGGTTTTAAAAAAGCTTCGATGGGTAAACTATTCACGCGCAATTGTAAATCAATCCGATCTAACATCGGGCCCGAGATTTTGGCGCCATAACGCTGTACTTGTTCACTTGTACACGTACATGTTTTCTGCTTCACACCTAAATAACCACACGGACAAGGATTCATCGCACACACCAACTGAAAGCGCGCGGGAAATTGTAAAGAGGTTGCTGCACGGGCGATCACAATTTTTCCAGATTCCATAGGCTCACGCAGGGTTTCAATCACATGTCGGCTAAATTCTGGAAACTCATCTAAAAATAATACGCCATGATGTGCAAGAGAAATTTCTCCAGGTTTAGGTATTGAGCCACCACCGACTAAAGCAATAGCCGATGCGGTATGATGGGGACTGCGAAAAGGTCGCTTGCCCCAATCGGTCATTTGAAAAGATTGAGGTGAGATTGAATAAATCGCGAGCGTTTCAATGGCTTCTTTATCAGTCATATCAGGGAGAATACCTGGCAAACGTTCGGCCAACATCGTTTTGCCAGCGCCCGGTGTGCCGATCATTAAGAGATGATGTCCACCACTGGCGGCAATTTCAAGTGCGCGCTTGGCTTGGTGTTGGCCCACCACATCAGAAAAATCCAGCCTATTGGCCGCAGTAGAAAATCGGGGAGCGGTGCTTTGATAAAGGCTTAAAGATTCACGTTGATTAAAATGTGCGCTGACCTCTAATAAATGTTTTGTGGGATAAATTTTTGCGCGACTGATGCTCGCTTCCAATGCATTGGATTCAGGGATAATCAACATGCGATCCACTTCTTTGGTTTGCAGTGCAAACGGTAAAACACCTTGAATGCGACGCACTTCACCGGATAAAGATAATTCCCCGGCAATTTCATAGGATTCAAATTTATTGCGAACAATTTGATCGGTTGCCGCCAAAATCCCCAGCGCAATTGGCAAATCAAACCGCCCACCTTCTTTCGGCAAATCCGCCGGTGCAAGATTAATCGTAATTTTACCCGGAGGAAATTCAAAACCACTGTGCATCAGCGCACTACGCACGCGATGTTTACTTTCCTTCACCGCAGTTTCAGGCAAGCCCGCAATAGCAAACTGTGGGATCCCCGGCGAAATATGTACTTCAATCGTAACCAACGGCGCATCCAATCCTAAGCGCGCCCGAGAAAAAATAACGGCCAGTGACATCCTTTTCTATCCTAATAGATGAAATTAAGCGCAATGATACATATTTTACATTTTTACCGCAATATTATTTTTCATAAAAGGCCTATTATTAATTTTTTAATCTTAAAAGCGCTGCCCATTAAGCCAGGCATAGAAAATATGAGCATAGCCCGTTGAAACCATGAATATTTTTGACATAGACTGAATTTTCAACGATAATTCAGTCCATGCGCAATATTAACAGAACCATTTTAGCTAGAATTTCAGCCGTGCTGGCTCGTGGCAAAAGCATACTGTTACTAGGGCCCCGGCAAACAGGAAAAACCACCTTAATCAAACAAAAAATACCGGTGGATGGATATTTTTCTTTATTAGATGTGCAAACAAGATTGCGTTATGAAAAAGATCCTTTACTCCTGTCCAAAGAGCTGGAAAGTCTGACACAAAATAAAAAACCATTGATTTGTATTGATGAAATTCAAAAGATCCCTCAGCTGATGGATTTTATTCAATTGTTGATTGATGAAGACAAAGCACAATTTATCTTAACCGGCTCTAGCGCGCGTAAATTGAAAACGGGAGTCAATATCAATTTATTACCGGGTCGTGTTGTGATTGTTTATATGGATCCTCTAACCTGGCAAGAATGCCAACAGGATACGCATTTGGAAGAGATATTAGCTTATGGTTCTTTACCTAATATTATTACGACCACCGATCATACTTATAAAAATGATGATCTCCACGCGTATACATCTATTTATTTGGAAGAAGAGGTGCGTGCAGAAGCATTGGTCAGAAATATTGGCGGGTTTGCTAGATTTTTAGAGTTAGCGGCCAGTGAATCAGGCAGCATCATTAATGCAAGCAAGATATCACAAGCCGTGGGCGTTGCTCAGACAACAATCACAGAATATTATCAAATTTTAGAAGATTGTCTTATTGCTTTTCGCATTGATCCGATTATCAAAACCAAATCTAAACGGCGTCTGATTAAAGCGCCCAAATATATATTTTTTGATTTGGGTGTCCGTCGTATTTGTGCTAATGAAGGCGCGCAATTTTCTATTAAAACATTAGGTGATTTATTTGAGCAGTTTGTAGGGCTTGAGTTAATCCGGTATAAACATATTTATGCGCCAGAAATCAAAGTAAATTACTGGAAAGATGCTAATGGGCCAGAGGTGGATTTTGTTTTAGAAAAAGAACAACACTATATACCCATAGAAGTTAAATGGTCAGAACATCCCAATATTCATGATGCCAAACATTTACATAAATTCGTAGATGAATATACGAATGCCCCAAAGGCTTATATTATTTGCCGAACGCCGCGCCCTTTTGCTATCAGTGAATCTGTGACAGCATTACCGTGGCAAGACATGGTAACGTTATTTGAAAAATTTGGGTAACGACAAGGCTAAAAGGTCGGGTTTTTTAGAAAGC
>CAZPAA010000051.1:0-10339 GCA_964584425.1 uncultured Gammaproteobacteria bacterium
CTGGCCCAAGAATTTCCCCCCAACGTCAAAGTGAATGCCGCATCCCCAGGCTGGGTCAAAACCCGCATGGTAGATTACACCGGCCACAAAACCCCACTTGAAGCCGCGGAATCTATTTTATGGTTAACCCAATTACCAGCCGATGGCCCTAGTGGCAAATTTTTTCGCGACCATGAAGAACTACCATGGTGAGTTTCATAGTATACATATAAAAATATTTATGATAGTCTGTATTTTATGCAGATTTAAAATATTGATAATAATATGGATATGAGCTATAAACATGGATACAATTTATTTTGAATGGGATGAAGACAAAAATAAGCAAAATATAGAAAAGCATGATGTTTCTTTTCAAATAGCACAACTTGCTTTTAAAGATCCTAAACGCGTAATAGCGCAGGACATATTGCATAGTTCTGAAAGGGAATTACGTTATTATTGTTTTGGTGACGTTTATGGGGGTATTTTGACCGTAAGATTTTTGTATCGAAGACATATAATTAGGATCATTGGGGCAGGTTACTGGCGAAAAGGGAAAAAAATTTATGAAAAAGAAAACAATAAAATATACAAATGAACCTATCGGAGACGTACAAATCATCAAAGATTTTTTACCCAGTCCTGACGAGCTGGTTTTGCGTGAAGAAACGGTTAAAGTTACCTTGGCGCTTACAAAAACAAGTGTTGAATTTTTTAAGACAGCTGCTAAAAAAAGACATACCCAATATCAAAAAATGATTAGGTGTTTGCTGGAGCAATATGCGGAGCATTATAGTCATTCATAAGCGCTTAAATACAGTCATCACACGGAATTAAACAATGCTCGAACTATCCCTCATCCAAAAAATCGCAATCAGTATCATCCCCGTCATCTTCGCCATCACGGTGCATGAAGTGGCGCACGGGTGGGTTGCGAATAAGCTCGGCGATCCGACCGCGCGATTATTGGGGCGCTTGACGCTTAATCCTATTAAACATATCGATCCTATCGGCACGATTTTAGTGCCTGGGCTTTTACTACTATTTGGCGGATTTATTTTTGGTTGGGCAAAACCTGTGCCGATTACTTGGCAAAATCTTAAGAATAAACGCAGGGATATTGTGCTGGTTTCTATCGCGGGCCCCACTGCTAATTTATTAATGGCGATTTTTTGGGCCATTCTTTATAAAATCGCATTAGGTTTAAATCCCGTACCATTGAATTTTGCATTTGCATTGCTGACCATGAGTCAAATTGGCGTGGTGATCAATGTGATTTTGATGGTGTTGAATATCATTCCAATCCCACCGCTCGATGGCTCGCGCGTGGTCAGTAGTCTTTTGCCGGGTAGAATGGCCTATCAATACGATCGCATAGAACCTTATGGATTTCTTATTCTATTAATATTATTAGCCACCGGTATTTTAAACCTCATTATGGGGCCTATTGTAGGCTTAATCATTCATTTATTTTTATGAATTTTGTTTGACACCTTTCTATATTTTTGTTAACATCTGATGCAATATCTAAAGGCCTATTCCTATGCTTGATACCAAAAACCCTGATTTTTCGAAGCTCCTTGTGAATGCAAAAAATGTGGGAAAAGATTTGGAAGAATGGCAAAAAGACCCATCCCTACAAAAAAAGCGCGATGAATTAGTGCGCGCTTTAAAAAGTACAGAAGAAGAACACTATTTACAACATCCCATTTTTAAAGATGAACAATATCCAGTCTATGCATTAATGGCTTATCAGAATGAGGAGATAAGTCTAGAACAAATGACTTCAGTGGCAATCAACTGGTGCGCATTTTCTGATTATTCAAAAGATATGGTGAAGATCAAACATCATCAATTAAAACAGGGCGATCTTGCAACACAACGAGAATTAGTACAATTCCTCAATCTACAAACAACCCCTTTTGTAAATCAAGAACAAAAACTTTCACTACAGAACCGTCAAGCCATATTCGATCAGTTGTATCAACCGAATGTGCCTGCTTCTGAGCGCTGTTTTATTATTTTCGAATTAAAAGATAAAAAAACACTGGCTCCTATTTTGCGGCGAATTCTAGAATTAGGTTTTACCTATTTTATGCCGATTCCAAAGGGCAGTGGCTATCGCGTATTAATCCCCTCATTCACCATGATTAAAATAGGATTTGCGCCCGTAGGTTTTCAATCTTTTAGTTTTATCCCAAAAATTGGAGATGATGCGGCGAATGATGTTTTCCAAATGCATGAGGCAAATGAACACCCATTTGGTATTAGCTTTCCAGGCCATGAACATGATGAGGCCGATGGTTTGAAAGCAGGAAAATTTGGGTTTATTTTACATGAACTCTACCATATCTTTATTTTGCAGCATAATGAACTGCTTAAAGCCATTAATGCTTTAGTTAAATTAGGCAATGCATTTACGGATCAACAAACGTCGACGCAAAATACCACGTTGACTTTAGCGGTCAATACCATGATTGATGGAGAGTTTAGAGAGTTTACTGCGCAAGCACAACCACAAAAAATGATCCCGAATAATTTTAACATCAAAGAAATTTTATCAAATGAAGTTAAGTTTTTTCTCTGTATCTCTAGGGCCTTTTTTTTCCATAATCAGGCTAAACTTCTCCAAGAAAATCCTGATAATATCACTATTCATCCGGATGGTAATCTACAAAATTTAATGGTCAATCCACTTTCGAGCGTCAATCTTAAAGACGATGAAGAGATTATCAAAAAATTAATCGCTTTTTGGTTTGCTGATATATTTAATAACCCATCTAAATGGAAAGAGCTGGGTGTAAATATTACCACGCTTGTCAATTTTTTAGATGAAAGTAGCCAAGCTTCCATCATGTTTAACAAAGCAATGGAAGAAACGGATAATTTACTCTCCAAGGGGACAATCGGATTCATGCAAGATGCAATCAATGTCACTCGGAGCGTATTTAAACAAATTCTTTTTCAATCTAATTTAAACCAAGACCACGGGAAAAGTTGGTGCGAGACATTTTTAAGATTAAAAGATGAATTATTTGCTTTAGCAAAATCTCCGCATACCACCGTTGACATGCTGAATGATTTTTACGTTCGCAACAAAGTCGATGAATACTTAGAAAATATTGATATGACCGATGAACATGGACAAACTGCATTGCATTATGCGCTCAAAAATAATCCCTCACCCGAGGTGACCCAATGGTTTTTACAAAAAGGCGCAGATAAAAATCGTATCTGCGGGCCATCGCAAAAAAGTATCGGTGATGTTTTAGGCACGCGTCCCCTACATTTGGCCGCACAACATCAACCGATGCTGGTTGCGGTTTTGTTGGAAGAGGGTGCCGATCCCTATGTCTATGATCATGAAAAACGATCTCCAGTGGGGATCAGTATTGAAAGGGGAGATGTTCCTACCCTTAAAACATTTCTTACAGTGGTATCACTTTCCGCACCCTACTTGGCGTACCTTCAGCAAAATAATAAAATACATGCGAATTGCCAAGCATTGCTGCAAGATTATGCCAGCTTTAAAAAAGAATTAGACAACGAAGATTTAAAATATAAAGATAACGCCTTAGAAATATTTTCAAGAATTCCTAACTCTCATCAATTTAATTGGGATACTTGCCTCGATAATAAATTTTCAGAGGAAAATGAATATGCTTATCGCTTTGATCATGGAAGTTATCAGTCATTAGTAGAAGCATCAAGTCCTCAACTTCTACAAGTACTGATTGTAGAAAAAAAATGCAAGGTGAATAGACGTAATCGTGAAGGAAAAACTCCGTTATTACACTATGGTGCTAAGAGTTGGTATGGGCATGATGAGTTAGAATGTATTAATATATTGCTTGAAAATGGTGCTTCTGTTAATGAGGAAGATAATCAAGGTAATACATTTTTGGGTCTCGTCATCGGGAAAGGAGATGTTTCCATCGTTGAAAAACTTAAAAGTTTCCCACAAAAAATGTCTCATATCTCGATATATGAAAAATTGCTGTTGAAACTGATACAACAAGACGCAGGAAAGCAATGGAGTAACAGCGCTATTGCCCTATTTAAAGCAGTAGTGGAGTGTGGTTTTGATTTGAATACTAAAATTCCTATGCCTAAAAATGTTTCGGCCAATCTCTTTGTAAAAGAGCAAATGCAGCTAACCATGCAAACGCCTTGGTCATTAATTCGCAATTTTCCTATTATGGTGCAGGCTAGTTTTTCTATTTTCCGCTCCTCCCAATTGGGCAGATTAAATGCGCCCATTGAACTTCGGAAATTTTGCGTAGAAAAGGGAGCAGACCCAAATCAAAATGATTATGCTGGTAACCCAGAGCTTATCACTGCAGTTAGAAATAATTGGTTAGATTATGCAAAATTGTTAGTGAGTAAAGGTGCAGATGTCAATATCACTGATAATGAAGGCAATAGCCCATTGCATGTGGCTGCAGAATTTAACAAAACGGATTTTGTCATTTTATTTCTCCAAGCAGGCGCGCTACAATTTGAGAATAATAAAGATGAAACTCCACGAAGCGTTGCAGAAATAAATTATCATGTAGACTGTATTGAATTATTAGATCCTATGTTCGTGAAAGATGTAGAAAAAAAACAAAAAGTGGCTACAGTTAAATGATTAATTAGGAGTTATGGAAAATTTCCGATCCCCTCATCCGCCCTTCGGGCACCTTCTCCCTTTGGTAGAAGGATCTCTCTCGTTATTCCCTGTGGTTAACAAGAGAGATCCTTCTACCTTCGGGAGAAGGTGCCCGAAGGGCGGATGAGGGTGTATAACGACTACATACCACCCAACAAAGAGCTGATGATGAAATTTTTATACCAAGAATGTATTCGCATTTTAAAAGCATTTCACCATTCCTGGAATGGTTTAAAAGCCGCATGGAAACATGAACCTGCATTTCGCATAGAATGCGTAGTGGCGTTTTTTTTAATTCCAATCGTATTTTTCTTAAACGTGTCTGCACTTGAGCGATTATTATTAATCATCAGCATTTTACTGGTGTTTTTAGTGGAACTGATTAATTCCGCGATTGAAAGCACAATCGATCGTATTGGACATGAGCGCCATGAATTATCCGGCCGGGCAAAAGATTTAGGATCCTCCGCGGTGATGGTCGCGTTAATACTAGCCGCTTGTGTTTGGGGAACTGTGTTGGTAAGCCTTTTTTAGCCCCTTTTGCTTAAGATTGAAAACATATCCTGTGGCGGATTGATTATTTTTTTGGCTGCATCTGCGATGCCATCGCTATGATCTTCAATCCGGCCTTGATATTGTCTTGTCCAGCGGTGTAATGTGGCTCCGACGCGATTAGGAAGATTACCATTCGGATCGGCCTCTCTAAAGCTACCCCAACCTTTGGCGCCAGCACCTCCAGTCACCACAGCACCTATGGCTGCGCCTATCGCCCAACCCGGAATGGCACCAAAACCACCAAAACACAATCCAATCGCAGCGCCGATAAGACCGCCGATGCATATGCCAATGAGCATACGTAATTTCCAGCCTTGATGTTCGAGTTGATCGATAAGCGGTTCTACATTACCTTTATATTTTGTAATAAAATCTTTAAGTTGTGTTTCATTTGGTAGTGGGTCTGTAAGCAGATGTTCAATAAAACCATCGGTATATATTTCAATGCTAGAATATCTAGAATATTTTTCATAGTCCTTTGGATATTTTCCACTGCCTTCTACCACAAATTTTTTCAGATGTTCGACATGAAGTTTTAGGTAATGATATTGAGGTATTTTTTCATCATCAGGTGAGTTGGAGTTTAATTTACTAATTTTTTTATCAATTTTTCCAATGGTTTCTTCTAATATACCGCCGGGCATTGGCGGATTGTTGGCCTTATCATTTTCTTTTTTTGCAGCACCTTTTCTCTCCAAGAACTCCACAGCAGCGGTATTGTTTGCCGCATGGGCAATATCAAGCGCTGTGCGGTTTTCTGCAGCTGTGGCATTAATATCCGCACCATTTTTTAACAGTGATTCCATAATGTCTTCGACAGTATTTTTGTCTAGAATGGTCGCGGCAATATGTAATGGTCTTTGTTTTTGCTCAATTTGCAAAGCAGATGCTTGAGTTTTATCTGTTGCTAATATTAAGTTCACAACGTCAATATTGCCAAGGCGAACAGCGGTGTGTATGGGCAAATCACCATAATCATCGCAAGTATATATTAAAGGATCATCGTGTTTTTTTATAAATTCGAAAATATCTGATGTTGATTGTTTATCAGATTTTCGCCTTGAAATCACATGCAGTACATTTTTTCCGGTTTGATTATTGTATAAAGAAATTTGCTTTTTATTTTTTTCACAAAGCGTTTTGATGGTCTCGACATCACTCAATTCAACCGCTCTGTGAATGGGATAAGCGCCCGTTTTATCCGCAATAGTCACATTGCTTTTGGCAGTTAATAAATTGCATACAATTGCAGAATTATTCGGGATGGAAACAGCAATATGCAGACAAGTTTCGCCTTGATTATTTGGGATATCTACGGCTTTAATAGTGTTATCCCATGGTAGGTTTAAACTCTGTGTCAATAGCTCAATTAATAGGGGAAGTTCGCGTTTATATGTTGCAATATGTAAACAAGTGTTAAGATTCTTATTTTTTTTGCTTATGAGTTCTTTTCTTGCGCGTTCATTTGCTTTAGGCGTTTTACGGCCAAGAGCTTCATAATTAGTCTTTTTTAACTCGTTTAGGATTTCATTTGTTTTATTTGTGCTATTGCTTCTTACAATCGTATGTAGATTGGTATCTCCATCAATATTGTCTAATGGATTTTCTTCTGGAAGTGAAATTGAACTTGATTGTGAACTTGAGCTTGAACTTGCATTCGAATGAAAACTCGCGCTCTCCACTCGATTATCTCCCTCAACAACTAATTTCGCGCGCTCAAAAATTTCATTCAAATCTTTTAGAAAAGTAGCAGCGTTTTGCTTAACCTTTTCTTTTTCTTCACCCAAAAGAGTGTCTCTTGCGCGAGTTATTGATTCATACCCAATGGTAACCCAACCCTCCGTTGTAGGTGTATTATATAACCAGTCTATAAAAGAAGGCATGAACGCACTCCACAAATACTGGAGTGCACGTGTCAAACTATACATGCCAGGGATATGTTTCTGATCTTTAGGAAGGGATAAGTCGCCTACAATCTTAAATTTTTTATTCTTTAAATAAGCGCTCATCTTAAATTCTTGTAATGCACCATATAATGCTTGTGCTTTCGCGGACATTTCAGTTGTAGGATTCGTGATTGCAGCAAAAGCTTGTTTGCGGTCATTGGGATCAGCGCTCTTAAATATTTCCTGTAATCTATTGCAATCCTTAACCCATTTATCCAAATCCGATACCAAAGTCGATCTAATTGTCTTGAGCATCGCATAATAATCCGAGAATAACGGCTCATCAGGGTAATTTTGGATGATTTTTTCTAAAACTTCAAAAAAGAGCTCAACAGCAGGTTTAGCAAAACCTTTAACCCCCAATACGTACTGCACCTTTGTTTGCGCGGTAGGTGTTTTGTTTGTGTAAATTGGATTTTCTGCTCGAATCTTCTGAACGCCAGACCGCAGATCGTCCTCAATCTCTCGCTGGTAAAATTCTTGTTCTGAATCGTAACCCATAATTGGCCTTTTGATAAAAATTAGTTATTATTCTACCCCAAAATGAATAAACACTCAATATATTGATCGGCTTGGATACGGGTTTTATGAAGTATTGGCTCTAATAAAGGATTTTATAACGTTAAATATCTTAAAGAAGTTAAGTCTAACGAATTACGATTTTCTGCAGTTATCTTTAGAGGACTGTTTTCCACTTTTGAGGGTTTTTCAGGGCTAGAGATTTTTAATGTTTCTAAAGTGGCTATTAAATCTGCTTTGCTTTGTTCACGAGAATCATGGGTAGATATATCGATTGATTTTAAAATCAGTCCTTTTTGGGTGGTTGGAGGCTTGTTTTTTGTTCGCTCATAATCGTCCATTACTGGAATGATAGAATCTGTTTTTTTAGCAGAATTTGTTTCTTGAGTAGAATCATGCGTTAATTTGCTTAATGCGTCTAACAAAAATGTATCAAATGAATGTTCTCTCAATCTGGTTTTTCTGAACATTTGATTGTAGTTTTTCCCATTTAAATGATCGATTATGGCTTGAATAAATTCTTGAACATTGTCTTCAGTTTTATCTTGTAATTTAGTGAAAGCATGTGCAAGTGCTGCAAGATCTAAAGCTCGTTTCCTACCATCAGTGCCATGATATAGCCAGTGCATCCTTCCTTTATTCGCTGAAATGGATAAATCAAAATAGGCTGCATCTGCCTGCATTACAGCACTTGCCAATTGCGTTGCAGCTTGGAGCTTTTGTGGATTTAAGGGTGGCTGCTTGTCAGCTTTTTTTTCTACTTCAAAAGCGGATGATTCAGAAGATGGGGTACCTATTCTTTTCAAATTTTCTTTAAAATTCCAGATGGTATTTTTAAAAATTTCTATTGTTTTTCCACAAAGCTGATCTCTTAAAGCAATCCCGTGGTCATAAATTTTTTTAAGCGGATTGATTGAAAAAAAAGAATTTTTCGGATTATTATAAAGCCAGGTGGAGTAACCCGGTGTAAATGTGTTATAGGCTAAACTGTCATCCAGTTCATCAATAAAGTACAGCATTGCGGTTATCATGCTATAAACCCCAGGAATATATTGATCATCTTTAGGTAGTGATAATCCACTTTGAATAGTGATGCTATTCGCCTTAAAATATTCCCCAAGCCTAAATGTTTGTAGTGCATCATATAAATCTTTCGCTGGCCCAGATATCGTGGAATCAGGGGTATTCAATGCGTTAAAGGCTTGCTTTCTTTCCGTTTCAGTACATTTTTTTAATTGATCCCATAAAGTAATCAGTGCTTCAGTGGCTGTTATGGGAGAAGTGCGAGTGAGGAGGCCCACATTTTCAGCAAAATAAGCTTCAATCCCCTTGAGAACGTGATAACAATCTTTGCAAAAGGGGTGAGTTTGATCAGGATAGTTTTTATCAATTTTTATTAAGATATTGATAAGGTGTTCAAAGACGCTTTTGGCACAGGTTTCAATAGCAGTGCTATATTCTTCTACTGATGCTGGAGGAGCGGTATTAGGAGTTCCATCTATCTTTCTTTGAAACATACGATTATCACGTTTTATTTGCCCAACAAGAAGCCTAAGAGTTGGTTCAATCCTCCGTGTATAAAAATCTTGTTCTGCAGTTAAAAGCCCCATAGTCTTCTCTTTCCTCGTTTACTAACATAATTATCCTCCCTAATTATTAAATAAATATTAAGAAAATTCAGTTCAAAATTATTTAATAATCAATAAGTTACAAAAATATTAACCCAATTGTATCAGTTATTAAGCCATGATGGGATGCACAATGGCGTCAATGACGAGCCAAACTCCGGGTGTTATAATTAGGCCTTGTTGACACCACCCATCAACACCTTCATTTACAGGAGTTCAACCATGCTCGATTCATTTCATACCCGTGCCCAACTCGAGGTTAACGGCAAAACTTATCATTATTGCGATTTAAATTTATTACCCAAAGACAGTGGGCTTAAGCACCTACCGATCTCATTAAAAATATTGCTTGAAAATTTACTACGCCGCGAAGATGGCAAGCATGTGACCTCGCATCACATCAAAGCTTTATTAAGCCACGCACACGCACAAAAAATGGAAGCGGAAATTCCATTTATGCCGGCACGTGTTTTATTGCAAGATTTCACCGGTGTCCCTGCAATTGTAGATTTAGCCGCGATGCGCGATGCAATGCAAAAATTAGGCGGTGATGTGGGCTGTATTAATCCTTTACAACCCGTGGAACTCGTTATCGATCACTCCATTCAAGTGGATAAATTTGGAAGTCACGATGCCATCGAAGTGAACGGTCTGATGGAATTCAAACGCAACAAAGAACGTTATGCATTTCTACGCTGGGGACAAAATGCATTATCCAATTTTAAAGTCGTGCCACCTGATACCGGCATTGTTCATCAAGTCAATTTAGAATATTTAGGTCGCGTTGCGTTTGTTCAAACTATAGGCGATGAAACCTGGGTGTATCCTGACACCGTCGTCGGCACCGATTCTCACACACCCATGATTAATGGACTGGGCGTGTTAGGGTGGGGCGTCGGTGGTATTGAAGCGGAAGCCGCCATGCTTGGCCAAGCCATATCGATGTTGATTCCAGAAGTGATTGGTTTTAGGCTCGAAGGACGTTTACGCGAAGGTGCAACTGCTACCGATTTGGTATTAACTGTTACCCAAATGTTACGGCAAAAAGGAGTAGTGGG
>CAZPAA010000052.1:0-10308 GCA_964584425.1 uncultured Gammaproteobacteria bacterium
AACACAATTTACCGCCGGAATTAATGCTTATATTGATTGGTTAAGTGAAAATCCTGAGCATATGCCGCTTGAATTCATCCAATGGGATTATTTTCCTGCAAAGTGGTCTGCGGAAGATATTGTACGCATACGCTCGCACGCTTTAGCGCATAATTTATCTGATGAGGTGGCGCGCGCGAAGGTGGTTTGTAAGGCAGATTTAAAAGTGGATGCGATTCGATCTGAGCTGCAACCACCCTGGCAAACTCAAATACCCAATGGACTGGACACTTGTTTGCCTGACGATGTACTCCATTATTATGATTTAGCGACAAAACGTTTTGTATTAAATGAAACGCCCATACGTGATGGCAGTAATGCCTGGGTGGTATCATCGTCTAAATCAACTACCGGGCGCGCGATCTTAGCGAGCGATCCACATCGCGCCCTTTCTGTGCCTAGTCTTCGTTATATTACACACCTGCATACACCCACGCTTAATATCATCGGTGCAAATGAACCCTTTTTACCCGGGATTTCCATCGGACATAATGGCACCATTGCATTTGGGCTCACATTTTTTAGTATTGATCAAGATGATTTATATGTTTATGAATTAAATCCTGACAATCCAAAAGAATATATTTATCAAAGTAAAGGGGAAGCATTTAAAATCCTTCGTGAAAAAATAAAAGTGCATAACGGTGCAGATGTAGTGACTGAATTATGGTTTACGCGTCATGGGCCGGTGATTTATCAAGATGAACATCGCGCTTATGCGGTGCGCAGCGTTTGGTCGAAGCCCGGGACCACACCTTATTTTGGATCGATTGGATTTATGCGCGCCAAAAATTTTCAGCAGTTTAAAGATGCGATGCATCACTCCCGAACACCGCCTTCGAATTTACTTTATGCCGATGAGAAAGGCAATATTGGTTGGGTGAGCACTGGCTTAGCGCCGAAAAGACCCAACTGGGATGGATTATTACCCGTGCCGGGTGATGGACGTTATGAATGGGCAGGTTTTTGGTCAGATGATCAATTACCTTTTATTTATAATCCCGCGGCCGGATATTTTGCATCGGCCAATGAAATGAATCTGCCGAAAAATTATCCTTATAAAAACCGTAAACTCGGATTTGAGTGGATAAATCCCGCAAGATATGAGCGCATTGAATCGGTCTTGCATGATTTTGGCAAAATTTCTATTGAAAATTCTATGCAATTACAAAATGATTTTTATTCTGTTCCTGCGCAACGCTTAATTAAATTATTATCCTCATTAAAAAGTGAGGATAAACAAACGCAAGCCGCATTAGATCTGTTAAATCATTGGGATTTTGAGTTGGATAGTGATTCAGCGCAAGCCGCTTTACATGAAGTTTGGGTGAGCCGACATTTAGGCGGAGCATTTAAATCTGCAATCTTATCAAATACAGCTGCACAAACATTTAATGATCCGGATCTGAATGTGATGTTAACTGCGCTAGAAAATCCACATCAATGGTTTAGCGGCCCATCAGAACAAAAGCGCAATGATGTTTTATTAAGCAGTTTGAAAGACGCATACAATGAAATGATTTCTCTGCAAGGAGCCGATAATACAAAATGGCAATGGGGGAAATTATTAGTAACGCTCGTTACGCATCCGCTTTCAAAAGATTTTTCGCAAGTGTTGCAAGCACAATTAAATATTGGTCCACTCCCTCGAGGCGGCAGTTTATACACACCGAATATGTCACGATATTCACCAGATGATTTTCATCACATTTATGGTGCATCATTTCGCGTGATCATCGACGTAGGCAACTGGGATAATTCCCGCGCAATCAATTTCCCCGGACAATCGGGCGATGTGAATGATCCCCATTATCGCGACCTGGTTCCACTGTGGCAAAGCGGCGAGTATTTTCCACTACTTTATTCCCGTGATGCGATAGAAGCGCAAACTAAGCAGAAGATACAGTTGATACCTCGGCTCTGAAAAACACCGTATCTAATGGACACTTTTCAAAATTTTCTGGCAAGTCTTTTTCAGCAATGCGAGAAAATCCAGATTTGTCATAAAAGCGTTGGGCTGCCTTTAAGACGCCTACTGTACCCAGATATAGATCATCAAAATGATGTTTTTGCGCAGCTTTTACCAGAGTTTGCATTAATTTTTGTGAAACGCCTTTTCCTCTATATTGTGCATGCACAAAGAATTTTTTTATTTCCGCATGATGATCATTTAATTTTTTTAAGCCAATACTACCAATAATGGCACCAGAAACATCTGTGGCGTACCAAAAATTATAAGAATTATTATAATAAAATTCATTTTCTGCTTTTAATACACAAAGATTAATTTCTGGCGTTATCGGTAATTGAAATTCATATTTTTGGATATCTTCAATAAGATGAATCACTTGCTTACGTATTGTTCGCGAGGTTGGTAAACTATGAATTTTAATTTGTTCTGATAGAACCCTATTCTTTTCCAAAGCGCCTGCATATTTATTCAGCGCTTCTATAATATAATCCTGTTCCTGCGTTGTTAAAAATTCTAAAGCACCTAATATTTTTTCATTTGCAAACTCGTCGATTTTTTTAATTTCAACTTTCCCTTCCTGCGTCAAATGCAAATATTTTTCTCGCTTATCTAGGCCGGGTGAAGCCGTTATTAATCCTTCATCAAGAAACGTATTGACGATGCGCAAAATGGTTGAATAAGGCAGCAACAACAAATGCCCCAGCTTTGTAATGGTAATGCCCGGCTCATTATTAATCTCGATTAAGGCATGGCAATGTTGTGGACTTTTGGCGGTCTGCTTTAAATCCAGCACGCCTAATTCCCGAATCAGCTTACGAGCGGCACGCCGGAGTGCATTTATAGGTGATATATTCATATTGGATACATAATAATAATATTATAACCAAATTGCAAGTATTATTATTAATTTGTTTCATTTTAGCTATTGATATAAGCTTTGAATTAAACTAAACTAGATGAACTAAGTTTATCTAAAAGGGGGGCATATGCTTACTGTGAATATCCATGAAGCCAAAACGCATTTATCACAGCTTATCGAAAAAGCCGTTCTGGGAGAACCATTTGTGATTGCCAAAGCCGGCAGGCCTTTAGTCAAAGTTATACCTTTAACCGCGCCCAGTGAAGATCATATCAAAAGAATCGGTTTTCTGAGAGGCGAGATTAAGGTGCCTGATGATTTTGATCAAATGGGTAGCCATGAAATTCAACAATTATTCTATGGTGACGAGAAATGAAGCTGTTGCTAGATACACATCTTTTATTGTGGACTGCGGCAGGGCAGGTAGAAAAACTATCTCCTGTTGCACGCTCTTTTATTGATGATCCAGCGAATGAATTGTTCTTTAGCGCAGCAAGTATCTGGGAAATTGCAATAAAATGTAGTTTGCAACGCGATGATTTTCTTGCTGATCCACATGTTTTACGCCGAGGATTGCTAGATAATGGTTATATTGAATTAGTCATCACTAGTGCACATGCCGCTAGTGTCGATTCTTTACCTTTACTGCATAAAGATCCCTTTGATCGAATTTTGATTGCGCAATCAACTTTAGAGGGCATTACTTTACTCACTGTAGATACTCTGGTTTCGCAATATCATGGATCCATACGTTTGGTTTGAGGTGCATTATGCTTTCATATCTTATGGCAAAATATTACGACCGCATGTTAAATGATGCGGAAGAAAAATGCTTGAAACATTGGCGGAAAACTTTGTTGCATGATTTATCGGGTGATGTTTTAGAATTAGGTGTTGGCACGGGGGCTAATCTTAAATTTTATCCGCGTTCTCTCACGCATTTAGTGCTGACTGAGCCTTGCAAACATATGCGTAAACAATTAAATGTAAAATTAACTGACGAGACACATTTGCCCGCGGTCATTGAAAATACATCTGCTGAATCACTTCCCTATCCTGATCAAAGTTTTGATTATGTGATTTCAACGTTTGTACTTTGCACGGTGAAAAATCCAAAGTCCGCGCTTGCAGAAATTCATCGTGTTTTACGCCCAAACGGTAAACTATTATTTATCGAACACGTCGCCGCGCAAAACCGCCCCGATCGCCTCAAATGGCAAAAACGCTGGGAGCCCATTTGGAAAATTTTTCAAGGAAATTGCCACTTAACCCGCGATACGGAAAAAAATATTTTAGATGCCGGATTTACTTTTAAAAAAATTTCACGTGAAAGTATCCGCGGTATTTTGCCGATCGCAAGACCAGGGATTTGGGGAATAGCTTCGCGATAAAAGTGGGAACTACGATTACCGATTTTGATAAAAAGTGGTAAAATTTTTTACCACTTTTGCTGATAAATCGCCTGCATGATGTCATTTGGGAATTGTCCAGACATGCCTTCAAAGGCGGTATTGGTTAAAACCACTGTTGTGATTTCATTAATCGGATCAACCCAAGCGGTATTCCCATAAACGCCGCCCCAGCCATAAGTGCCAGAGGCTTGCGGTGTATTTGCAAGTTTTGGATCAGTTAACACCAGAAAACCTAAAGACCACCCCCAACCGGGCAGTGCAGTTTTTAAATTGCCAACTTGATTGGTCGTTAACATTTTTAGGGAATGATCTTTAAGGCCGATAGTCCCCTTGCGAATACCCTCAAGAAAATTTAAATAATCACCCGCGGTTGCAACCATACCTGCGCCGCCGGATGGATAAGCATTTTTATCAAATAATCGTTTTGGCGAAAACGTAATATAACTTTGATCAAAAGCGACTTGTTGATTATTTTTTATTCTGATGGGTTTAGGATCATGATTCGCATAAGGCACGGCAACTAAACGACTGGGTTTTAAATAAAATGCCGTGGATTTTAAATGAAGGGGTAAAACTACTTGCTGATCAACCACCATGGGTAAAGGTTTATTTTCTACTTTAGATAAAATTTCACCTAACACATCAGTTGCCAGAGAATAAGTCCACGCACTTCCGGGTTGATTCAATAAATGCGCTGAAGACAAACGTTTTAAATTTTCTGCCATAGAAAAATTAACTGAATCAAGGCCATCTGAAATACCCAGCCGATGATATTCACCGTCGGGCGGCTGAGAAAATCCATAAGTTAATCCAGCAGTATGGGTTAATAATTGTCGCATCAAAATCGTAGGCGTTAAATTTTCAACCGTCTTAGGCTTAAACTCAGGCAAATATCGAGTCACTGGATCATCCAACTGCATTTTGCCTTGATCCATTAATTTTAAAGCAGCCACTGTCAACATCGGTTTGGTTAGTGAGGCCAAACGAAAAACCGTATCCACCGTCACCGGAATTTGCGCTTCCCGATCACTAAACCCCGCCGCACGTTGATAAACCACGTTACCATTTTTACTCACAAGCACCACCGCACCCACAATACGCTCATCAGCAATCGCTTTTTTAACGATCTGGTCTAATTCTTTTTGTAAAGGCGCAGCAAAAACAAATGATGGAAAAATAAATAACCAAAAAACAATTTTAAATTTAAACATATTCACCCCACATTGACCACGCGACTGAAATCAATTATTCTCCTCTGAGTCACGTAAATTTTCAAGAAAACAAATACAGCAACTTAAAATTTTGTATATTACACCTAACCTCGCAAAACCAAGGCCCATTTGAGCAACAGACAAAACCTTGAACAGGACCAAAATGCCAAACATAAAAAAAATAGTAATCATCGGCGGCGGATTCGCAGGTGTCTGGAGCGCTCTCGCTGCAATGCGCCATTGTCATCTATTAAATAAAAAATGCGAAATCACCTTAGTTAACAAAGATCCCTACCACAACCTCCGCCCACGTTTCTACGAAACTGATTTAACCCCAACACGCATCGCACTAGACAAAATCCTAACCCCCTTCGGCATAAAACTAATCCTCGGCGAAGTGATCCAAATTGATCTAGCGCAACAAAAAATTCAAATCAAATCCTCAGAAAAAGAATTTATCGAATATGATCGCTTAATTTTAGCGGCAGGCAGTCAATTAAATATACCCAACATCCCAGGCCTAAAAGAATACAGCTTTAATGTAGACACTTACGATGAAGCCCTACGCTTAAACACCCATTTACTTTCTTTACCCCAAAAACCAAAACCAGGTCGCTACCAAGCCGTCATCATCGGTGGTGGATTTACCGGAATAGAAGTCGCCACCGAATTAATTTCACGCCTAAAAAATATTGCAACCGATCCCAGCGAAGTGAATGTGATTATTGTGGACCGTCATGACATTGGCCATACACTCGGGGAAGCACCAAGACAAGTTGCGCTTAAAGCACTCGAATCATTAGGCATTAAAACCCTACCCAACGTACAAGTAAAAGCAATCAAAAAAGATCATATTATTTTACACAATGATCACATCATCGACACCCAAACCCTTATTTGGACAGCCGGCATGCGCGCCAATCCGTTAACTGCATTCTTTCCTGTTGCGCTTGATCCTTTTGGGCGATTAACGGTGGATGCACAACTACGCATCACCGGCGTCAAAAATTGTTTTGCCGCCGGCGATGTTGCACTCGCAATGACAGATATCAATCGTCCATCCCTTTTTATGTGTCAACATGCGATCCCTCAAGGTCGTTATGCCGGACACAACGCTGTTGCCTCCCTGCTGCAAGCGCCACTTCTTTCTTACGTGCAAAAAACTTTTGTCAGTATTATTGATTTAGGGGCTTTTGGCGCGCTGTATGCAGAAGGCTGGGATCTTCAATTAAAAAAACAAGGACCAGATGCAAAAGCCATCAAACATTTTGTAAATCATCAGCGAATTTATCCCATCACCAATGGCGATATGGCCACTTTAATGGACGCGGCAGAGCCTTTATTCAAGGCCATGACATTTTAGGTTGACAGTAATTCAGCTTTCTTGTACTATCAAGCTTTCTTAATTTGCGAGCATAAAGCCATGTTGGATATTACCCTACCAGAAGTACAAGCATTTTTTAAAGCTAATCGGGAAAAATGCCTAAGAGGTATACAAAATGGTGCCTATTTTACCGTGGATGGCCCCTTTTACAATGGCAGATTTACAAACAGAATCAACACCTTAAGCTACAGTGTGCTAAACAGAAGCACACAACAATGGGTTAAAAAATTAACCGATACTACGCCTTATCACCTTAATCAAAATCTTTACTGGCTGACAGGGATTCAACAGCCTGAAGAAGCGGCGGCTAAAACCACCGCATTGTTTGTTAAAGAAGCCGATGGCAAAACCAAGTTTATCTTATTTACTGATTTGCATGACCACCCTCAAGTCCATTTATATGGTGCAGATGAAGTCTACCCTTCTTTGATTACTCCACCCAACAATGCAGCGTCAGAAAAGGTATTGAGTGGTTATGAAAATAGAGTACGCCAAGGAACAATGGTATTTCTAGAAAAAAATCTTTCAGAGTCGCGTATTATACAATTACGCCTAATGAAATCTGATTTTGAAAAAAATCAAATCCGCGCTATTACAAACAATACCGCAAGAAGTATTATCTTAACCATGCAAAATATAAAAACGTCAATACTTAACCAAATTACGCCCTTCAATGAAAATGATATTCAAAGACGAATTAATAACACATTACTAGCCAGCACCACGCCAAGCTTAAGTTTTGGAACCTGTGTCAGCGGAAAAAATGATATCTCTTGTACGAATGCAGCGGATCAAATGCTTAACCCTGGCGATTTGATTTTTATCAATGCCGGCGCAACCATGGGAATGACCACCGATATTACTGCCGTGTTTCCTGTCAGTGGAAAGTTTACCGATGCACAAAAAGCCTTGTACGAAGTCATATTGACTGTGAATCAACAATTAATTGCAGCTGCCCAAAATGGCGTACGGGTTAATGATCTCGAAGCCTCAGGCATACGCAAACTGACTGAAGGTTTGATCAATTTGGGCCTTTTGAGCGCACCACTTGCAGATCGTCTTGAAGAAAAGGCGCATAAACAATATTTTAACGATAGTATTTTTCGTTGGATAGGATTCAATCTATTCGATCCCTGTCCTTATTTAGATGAAAATAAAGACTCTATTCCTATTCGTAAAGACATGGTGTTTGCATTAAGTATGTCATTAAGCATCCCCCAAAATTCTTCTTCGCCTTATGCGGGCATATCCGTCTGCATACGTGATGTGTTGGTGATGAATGACACACACGCTGAAAATTTAACCAAACTGCCACGTACCGTAGCTGAGATTGAAAATTTCATGAGCCCGCAATCATCGGCAACACTATGGCTGACCCGAAACACCACGGGGAATGGATCGGGCTCTAATCATAACAATAATAATAATTCCAATAATAATTCCAATCACAACAACACTGCTGGTTCAAATTTCGCAGCAAATTATTTTTGATCTTGAGATAAATGCGCGACCGGTTTTTAAATGTCAGATGTCAAGACTGTGACCCAACTGTTTTCTATATAAATCAACCAGGGTGATTAATGCGGACCAAAAAGTATCCTTTTCTAGCGTTTTTTTATTATCTCCTGATAGAAATCGATACATTTCTTTTTTAAATTCCATGCTGATTTTAGGATCATTTTTCATCCAGGATACACGCTCATCAAAAAATAAAATAAATTCCGCTAATGTACGCTGATGATCTTTAATCTTTAATGGAATGAATTCAAGCGCTGGCTTTACATTTTGGGTATGTAGCCAGAAAATATCCCAAAGATCTCTATATTTGATCCGATTAGGTCGAAGCGCAAAAGCCAGTAATTTATCCGCAAAAATTTCTTCGAGGGTTTGAGCCTGTAAAAAAAGCCCACCCGTTCCCATATCAACGTCGTAGGGGTTCAGTAACAGCATCGGCTGTTTTTGGTAACTCTTTATCGCACAAATATCAATATTAATACGCTGCGCGGGTAAATCCTTGCAGCCTTCACGTGTTTGTACTTGCAAGGTCCATGTATCAACATTACCACTTTCTCGAACAGGTTCTTTTACTTTAACATTAAAATCATATTTGGTTTTAATCGTATGGATTAATATTTGTGCCATTTGTGATAGGCTTTCTCGATTAAAATTTTCTCCGCCAGTAAAATCCAAATCTTCACTGAGTCTTTTTGCACCATAACACATGCGTAGACAAGTGCCTCCCATAAAGGTCAATTTTTCTAGTAAACCGGCTTCACTCATGGTGCGCAAAATATCGTGATGTAATAATTCTTTTTCCACGACTAATCGTAAAGTGGATAGCTCTTGATTATTTTTCAGTGCTTCATTGACTAGCTGATCAAATAAATTCATCTGCTACATTCCAATTAATTAAATCTAAACTACGATGGGTAATGCGCATGTCTTGCAAGGCTAAAGGAATGCTTGCTCGCCATAATCCACAAGCCACATCATAAGTTAATTTTTTCATCAGTTCATTTATTTTACGTGTTGTGTGAATAAACTCGATAGTACCATAACGGCCACACACAATTTGATTACTGCGACCAGACGACATGAGGCTTATCCAATTCATGGGAATTTGAGAAATCACCCCTGCTTCGCTTAATACTGTTTCCAAGCTGATGTAATTAAAATCATTGGCACGCAACCGCGCTGCGATATGAAATAATAAAAGACCATCGCTGGGTATATTTTTAGGGAATATATATAATCCCCGGCAAACATGCTCTATATAGCCTTCTTTAACTGCCCTTGATAATAGGGTTCTAAATGCTGGCATGGATAAATCAGCTAATAACGCTCTTAAATCGTATAAGGTAAAAAGAAAATGCCCAGGGTTAAGTTTATCTAACGCTTTGATTAATATACGAATAGGCTGCATATGGGCCCTTTAACTCTACACTAAATTACACTAAGTGTAATCTAATGTAGAGTTAAGAACAACCCCTTCAAGGCACTTTTCCCAGAGTTTAGAAAATCGGCCATAAGGCCAGAACCCTATTGCAAAACAAAATTTATATATATATAATTTATATATAATTTTGGAGGCGTTTATGAAAATCAGTACCGTATTTACCAATGGCCCCAGCACACAAGCCATTAGAGTTCCCAAAGAGTATCGCCTGGATACTTCGGAAGTTTGGGTTGAAAAAACACCAGAAGGGTTACTGATCAGACCCAAAGCCCCCTCCTGGGATGACTTTTTTTTAAAAACCCCTAAACCCACTTCGGATTTTTCCATGGACCGCAGGCAGCAATCCACCCAAGATCGGGATGATCTATTCCAATGAAATATTTACTTGATACTAATATTTGCAGTTATATTATCAAAAATCGCCAGTTATCTGTACTTGAAAAATTTACAAAATTGAAAATAGAAGACTGCGGGA
>CAZPAA010000053.1:0-4534 GCA_964584425.1 uncultured Gammaproteobacteria bacterium
AAAGGGGGATCAAGAATTTTTAAGTTGATTTTTAGAGGATAAATAATGGCATTAGCAGCAGCAGCTACAAAAGGTTTTGACACTTCCACTAAAACGGACGGCATGCAAGAAAAGCTCGTCAGCGTGCGTCGTACTGCACAAGTAGTAAAAGGTGGACGGATTTTTAGTTTCTCTGCAATTACGGTAGTCGGTGATGGCAAAGGACGTGTTGGCATAGGATTAGGTAAATCTCGTGAAGTGCCTGCTGCCATTCAAAAATCATTGGAAAGCGCACGCCGCAGCATGGTTTATATTCCATTAAATGGCGGTACTTTATTCCATGAAGTCATTGCTAATCATGGTGCTTCAAAAGTGATTATGTTACCTGCTTCTTAAGGTACCCGTATTATTGCCGGTGGTGCAATGCGCGCCTTATTTGAAGTCGTAGGCATTCAAAACGTGTTAGGGAAATGCATTGGTTCTACCAATCCAGTCAACGTGATTAAAGCCACACTAAAAGCCCTAAGAAAAATGTCATCACCTGAAGAAGTGATGGAACGCCGCGGTATTTCCCGTGAGCAATTAGCATTAGATACAATCGTCGGTACTGATTAAGAGGAAGAATTTAATATGCGTCTTCATACCCTATCTCCCGCACCGGGATCTCGTAAAAAAGGTAAACGCGTAGGCCGTGGCATAGGCTCTGGCTTAGGTAAAACTTGCGGCCGTGGCCACAAAGGTCAAAAAAGCCGCGCAGGCGGATACCATAAAGTAGGCTTCGAGGGCGGTCAAATGCCATTGCAACGTCGCTTACCTAAATTTGGTTTTACATCGCATATTGGCCGGATGACTGAACAAGTCACCTTAACCGAAATTGCAAACTTGGGTGAAACCATTGTTACTTTTGCCTTACTAAAAGAAAAAGGCTTGATTAAAAAAGTGACCCAATATGCAAAAATATTTGCCTCCGGGAAAATTGAAAAGCCTGTCACCATTAAAGGCTTAAAAGTCACCGCGGGTGCAAAAGTGGCTATTGAACAAGCCGGCGGTAGCGTGGAAGTGGAATAAACATTCATGATGCAAAGTAGTGCGCAATCTTCTCTTTCCACATTAAAACGAAAAATTTTATTTGTTCTCGGTGCTATTTTAGTTTTTCGTATTGGCGCACATATTCCTGTCCCTGGTATTGATCCCGTTCGCTTGCATAATTTCTTCAGCCAGCAGGGCGGCAATATTTTTGATCTATTTAATATGTTCTCCGGCGGCGCGCTCACACGTTTCACTTTGTTTGCGTTAGGGATTATGCCGTATATTTCCGCGTCAATTATTATGCAAATGCTAACCGTTGTATCACCCGCATTAGGAGAAATTAAAAAACAGGGTGACCCAGGACGCCGCAAAATTAATCAATACACCCGTTACTTCACCTTGGTCCTCGCTACATTCCAATCGCTAGGCTTTGCAAAATATTTAGCAGGCGCAGATGTAGCCTTATTTACCGGCTTCACATTTTATTTTGTTGTGTGTGTCACGCTAGTCACGGGCACTATGTTTTTAATGTGGTTGGGCGAGCAAATCACCGATCGTGGTATTGGCAATGGTATTTCCATCATTATTTTTGCGGGTATCGTCGCAGGTTTACCCACTGCCGGTGTGCGTGTGATGGAACAAGCCCGCGAAGGTCAACTGCATCTGCTCACCATATTTTTCTTAATCCTAGCGGTGATTGCAATCACTGCTTTTGTGATCTTTTTTGAAAAAGGCCAACGCAGAATCACCGTCAACTATGCTAAACGCCAACAAGGCCGCAAAGTCTACGCCGCCCAAACCAGCCACTTACCGTTAAAAGTAAATATGGCAGGCGTCATCCCCCCGATTTTTGCCTCAGCAATTATTTTATTCCCAGCCACTATCAGCCAATTATTCACCGGCGGCGCTGGCCCAACCTGGTTATCGGACATTAGTTTATTACTATCTCCTGGCCAACCACTCTATATATTACTATTTGTCATCGCGATTATTTTCTTCGCATTTTTCTATACATCCTTGGTCTACAACCCCCAAGAAACCGCAGACACCCTAAAACGCGCTGGCGCATTTATCCCCGGCCTACGCCCAGGCGAACAAACCGGCAAATACATAGACGGCGTCATGACCCGCCTAACCCTAGTCGGCGCTCTTTATTTAACTTTTGTCTGCCTCATCCCAGAATTTATGATTTTAGCGTGGAACGTACCGTTTTATTTCGGCGGTACCTCTTTACTCATTATCGTGGTCGTCATCATGGACATAATGCAACAAATCCAAACGCATCTGATGTCCTACCAATATGACTCTCTAATGAAAAAAGTAACCCCAAGAAGGTAGGGACGCAACATGTTGCGTCCAAGTGTTGGATTAAGTCATTGAACTATAGATGCCCACATTGTTTTTAAGGGGGAATAAATTAATTTATGTGGTCAAATTTGATACTGGGACGCAACATGTTGCGTCCCTACAACGTATAGGATTGATCTAACAACTTTTTAAAACAACAGCAAAAAATTCACAAAATATTTTGCATTTTGAACAAGTACCGCTATAATACACTGCTTATTTTAGGATGGGATAAATCATGAAAGTTAGGGCCTCAGTTAAAAAATTCTGCCGTTACTGCCGTATCGTAAAGCGTAAAGGCGTGATCCGCGTGATCTGCAATGATGACGCCAAGCACAAGCAACGCCAGGGTTAGAGCAAGCTTGACTTAAAGGGTCAAAATCGGTACCATGTCTTGTTTAATTTTAGATAAGTATTGGTAAAACTTAAGTTTTTTTAGTTTTTAGGGATGTAGGTTATGGCTGTAGGGCTTCGTATTGAAGGGGTGAATATCCCCACAAATAAACATATTTGCATAGGGCTAACCGCCATTTTCGGCATCGGCCGTCCACTCGCTTTACGCATTTGTAAAGAACTGGGCATCGACCCAGAAACTAAGGGTTCAGAAATCAGTGCTGACCAAGAAAAGGCCTTACGTGCCGTGATTTCAAAAATCGAAACCGGTGGTGACAAAAGACGGACGATTATCGCTGCAAACCAGCGCTTAATGGCCATTAAATGTTATCGCGGTCTACGCGCACGGCAAAAATTACCCAGACGTGGACAAAACACCCGCAATAACTCTAAAACAGTTAAACGCGTCAGTTCAACCGGCCGCGTTTCTTCAGAAGAGCAAGGATAAATATGGCAGAAGTAAAACAAAAGAAAGGCAAGAAACGCAGCGTACTTGAAGGCGTTGCACACGTTCTCGCTTCATTTAACAATACGATTATCACCATCACCGACAGACATGGCGATACGCTCGCTTGGTCAACGGCCGGCGCATGTGGGTTTAAAGGTTCACGTAAAAGCACCCCTTATGCAGCAAAACTGGCTGCAGAAAAGGCTGCACAAAAAGCACTGGAATATGGCTTAAAAAGTATCAGTGTGATTGTTAAAGGCCCTGGTGGTGGACGTGATTCTGCGATCCGGGCATTGAATGATTTTTTTGTCATTACTGAACTTGCGGATAAAACGCCAGTTCCACACAATGGCTGTAGAGAACCTGGCGAGCGCCGAGTTTAATTAATCTCCCTTTGAAAAAGGGTGTGTTGCATCATTCGAGATCCCCCTTTGAAAAAGGGGGTGCCCGTAGGGCGGGGGATTTAAGATCTTTGTGTATAAACAGGCATCTCAAATCCCCCCTACCCCCTTTTCCAAAGGGGGATTTTAAGAAAGGTAGTGCGCAAGCGCTTTGGATTTTTATTTTTACATAGTTCAATTGGAGTTTTATTTTATGGCTGATATTCGTGGCCCACAATGCAGACAGTGCCGCCGAGAAGGGGAAAAATTATTCTTAAAGGGTAGTAAATGTTTTTCTGCCAAATGTCCGGTTGAAAAGCGTAATGCAGCACCACCTGGGCAGCATAATACCCGCCGTGGTCGTTTAAGCGATTATGGTGTGATGTTACGAATGAAGCAAAAAGTCCGTCGTATTTACGGTATATTTGAACGTCAATTCCGCCGTTTCTACCAAGAAGCCTCGCAACAAAAAGGTGCTACCGGTGTTAACTTATTACAAATGCTAGAAGCCCGTTTGGATAGCGTGGTTTATCGCATGGGTTTTGGCATTTCACGCCGTCAAGCTAGACAATTAATTTCTCATCGTTCAATTACGGTCAATGGTAATATTGTGAATATCCCTGCATTTGCGGTTAAGCCAGGTGATGTGATCGCAGTTGCACCTAAGGCCGGCGAGCAATTACGTGTGCAAGAAGCTTTAGCATTTTTTGCTAATCGGACAGAAGCCGAATGGATCTCTGTGGATAAGGAAAAGTTGACTGGCACATTTAAGCGCGTACCTGAACGCGATGAATTACCTGCCGATATCAACGAGCAATTGATCGTCGAACTTTATTCCAAGTAATAACTAAACTGGAGCCTCTAATGCAAAATTTAGCCAAAGATTTTTTAAGACCGCGCATTGTTGATGTTGAACATTTTGGGTTGAATAGCTCAAGAATCACCTTAGAACCACTCG
>CAZPAA010000053.1:4544-10179 GCA_964584425.1 uncultured Gammaproteobacteria bacterium
TTTTGGTCATACGCTTGGAAACTCCCTGCGTCGTATTTTATTATCTTCTATGCCTGGTGCGGCGGTAGTTGAAGCGCACATCGATGGCGTATTACATGAATACAGCGCAATCGAAGGCGTCCAAGAAGACGTGATTGAAATTTTATTAAATCTGAAAGGTGTTGCGGTTATTCTGCATAACAAAGATGAAGTCACTCTAAAAATTAACAAAACCGGTAAAGGCGTGGTTAAAGCCTCTGATATTCAGCCTGATCCCAGCGTTGAAATTATTAATCCTGATTATGTGATTTGTCATATTACTGGACAATCTGCCAGCATCAACATGACCATTAAAGTGGCTTTAGGTCGTGGTTATGTGCCTGCACACGCGAACTTACATAAAGATGAAACCAGCAAAGAAGTGGGCTTATTATGCTTGGATGCAACATTTACGCCTGTGCTGAAAGTGAATTACGCAGTTGAAAGTGCACGGGTTGAGCAACGCACCGACCTTGATAAATTAATTATTGATTTACAAACCAATGGTGCAATCGATCCGGAAGAAGCGATTCGTCGTGCTGCAACCATTCTACGCGATCAATTGTCTGTGTTTGTGGGACTAGAAGCAGAACAAACACCAAAGACCAAGAAGAAAGAAGCAGAAATTGATCCTTTATTACTGCGCTCAGTGGATGATTTAGAATTAACCGTACGCTCAGCCAATTGCTTGAAAGCAGAAAATATTTTCTACATCGGCGATTTGATTCAGCGCAGCGAAGTCGAATTATTGAAGACACCTAATCTAGGCAAGAAGTCATTGACAGAAATTAAAGAAGTCTTGCACTCTCGTGGCTTGTCATTAGGTATGAAAATTGAAGGTTGGCCATCCAAGTTGCATGGCATAGAACACAGTGAAGTTTAATTTATTGGAGAGAGGTAGATCATGCGTCATCGCAAAGCCGGCAGGAAACTTAATCGCACCAGTTCTCATCGCAGCGCGATGTTTCGTAATATGGCTGCTTCATTGATTGAGCATGAATTGATTCGCACCACATTACCAAAAGCAAAAGAATTACGTCGCGTGATTGAGCCGTTAATTACATTAGCGAAGAAAGATTCAGTCGCAAATCGTCGCTTGGCATTTGCGCGTTTACGCAGTATTGAAGCCGTGAAAAAATTATTTGAAACCACTGCTCCTAATCATGCTAGCCGTCCCGGCGGATATACCCGTGTACTCAAATGCGGCTTTCGCGCAGGCGACAGCGCACCGATGGCATATGTAGAATTGGTAGACCGCACAATCGCCGCACCAGCGGAATAAGCGATAATCAATTAAAACCAATCTGTCACCCCGCACGCACCCGTCGTCCCGCGGTCAAGCCGAGGGACGACGAGCAAATAAAGTTGACATTCAAACTAACCTAACCGATAATACCCCTCTGAAATACCAAAAGGTCTCTTATGGGTAAATCTAGGCTAAAATACGGCCCCACATTCATCGACTTTGATGCCCAAAACCCCGGCTGGGGCATGGAGCGTGATAGCTATTATCAAGCCGACCATCACGGCCACACGCTATTTTGGGACAAAGACAAACGCCAACTATGCGATGCCAAGGGCAATATAACAAACTGGGATAAATCCAAAGAGCAGTTATATAGCAGCGACAAGCAATTAATCTATGGGGAAACACAAACACCACCCGCAAGAGTCGTCGATTTCAATCATCTTGCAAAACAAGCTTGGACCCAAGATAAAAAATCCATCAAGCGCTTTTTCTTAACCGCTTGCGTGCGCAAACAAGACCGACATTTAATTGAAATCCCAAAAAATTTATTACCTGCAGAAATACAATTCATTAAAAATAAAATCCTCAACATCAATAAAATTTTACAAAGCCCTGCAGAAAATATCGAAAGTTTAGCCTCACTTAAATTAGAAGTCACAAAACTGTTTAATATAGAATATTGGATAGGCATTGCACTCGATCTGATTGATATAGACACGCTAAATTCCCTGATCCAATGGCAAGGGATCTGGCATCAATTTGGCCCAGGGCCAATTGAGTTTCAAACGGTCAGTGAAAAAACCCCATTAATTTGGTCGGTGGGTGAAAATACCCAATTTTCTTTTCACACTACCGGCAAAACATTACACGAAATAATATTTGCAACCGTGCATGTTGAACAAGCTTCTGAATTTTCCGGGGTCACGTTATACCATTTTAGAAGTAAAACAAATACAGATTCTTTTTATTACAGTCCTTCCACTTTATTACGCGAAAATTATTTATTAAATAATGAATATCCGTCTTACGTTACTGCAGCTTATGCACTCGGCCCTTTATATTATGAAGATTTTTTAGTGGCCAGTTATTTTGGTGTAAGATTGGTGCAATCCTATTTACCGGGCGCAATCAATTCTTACTTTGGACATCGAAAATTTTTTGGCCCTGGCCTGATGTCAGGCCATGATGATGTACATACTTTTGCGTATGCTTATCCACTGGCAGATCTTAATGAAAATAATTTTAAAATGTTCATGCGAGTCTATGCGATTATCGCGAATGTATTGGTGGTTTTAGGCCCAGAGCATGATGCGCTTGCCAATCAATTAATTGATACCCCCGTAGCATTCAGAGATGCCTTTTTGGTTTGGCTGTTTGTTGAAAGAGCGCAACATTTTTATACTAAAAAACCAGGTAAAGAGCATCAATTTTTCCGCGCCTTGTTTGCAGAATTTGCACATATCGCGGGGGTTGAAGTTGAAATACTCGAATGCAAAATCACAGGTGAAATTGTTTTATCTACAGTACCCATTCAATATCGCATCAGCGGAAATTTCGGTGGTGAATCACTGATTTTTGAAGGCCTGTGGAATCGTAACATCAATGATGATCCGTTTACACCCGATGGTATGTACGGGGTTTTATCAATGCATTTAAAGACAATTGAAAAACTAGCAGAAAAAAAAGCCCATTCTCATTATGTGCAAGAACCTATCATCAATGCACTCCAGCTCACCCAATCAAATACTGCGAAAACCAAGCCTGCGCCAACTGCGCAACTTGTTCAAGCGTCCCAGCTTCCTCAAATAAATGCGTAGCCCCCGGCACAATGGCTAATTTTTTTTCTACAGTTAATTGTTCAAACGCTTGTTGATTCAATTCAATCACCACATCATCATCGCCGCCGACTATTAATAAGGTCGGCGACACCACTTGCGATAATTTTTGCATGGCTAAATCGGGTCGACCGCCGCGACTCACAACACTGCGAATGTCAGAACCTAATTCTGCTGCCGCCATCAGTGCGCTCGCAGCACCGGTTGATGCGCCAAAATAACCTAGCGGTAAATGTTGAATATTTTTTTGATGTAACACCCAATCTGTAGCCTTAATTAAACGTTCTGTTAACAGTGGAATATCAAATCGTGTTTCATAATTAAGATCTTCATTCGGCGTCAATAAATCAAATAATAAAGTTCCGATTTTTGCTTCCTGTAACACCTTCGCAACATATTGATTGCGCGGACTCAAACGACTACTGCCACTGCCATGCGAAAAAATAACAATACCTTTTGCGCCTGATGGAATCGTTAAATTGCCATCTAACAATACAGAACCCACAGGAATTTGAACCAAGGGATCCCCACCTTGCTGCTGCAACAATTGAATGACTTCTTCATCGGTGACTTGCGGGAACTCGGTAAAAAACTGTCCCACCGCATAAAAATTCTCAGGTATTTCTAAGCAAATGACTTTATCTGCAAAAGATTTTAATTTTTCAATGGTATCAGGGGGTGCAACTGCAACCGCTGCAATCAATTGCTTGGGTCGCCGCGCGCGTAATGATTGCAGCGCTGCCATCATCGTTGCGCCCGTGGCAATTCCATCATCGACAACAATCACAATTCTGTCTTCTATCGCAGGGGGTGTATGAACTTTCGTGTATTGCACACGACGTGCGCGGATCACGCGCAGCTGGCGCTGCTTTTCTTCCTCAATATATTCTTTAGAAACACTAGCAGCATAAGGACTTAAATAAACCTTCCCACTTTCATCAACCGAACCAATCGCAAATTCTTCCTGAAACGGCGCACCAATTTTATGCACCAACACCACATCCATTTCCCCATGTAAAAAATCCGCAATGATCCGCGCCATCGGTGCTGCACCTCTAGGAATAGCCAATACCAAAGGATTTTGATCTTGGTACGGCTTTAAGGCATGCGCCAATAAATGTGCAGCCTGTTCACGATTTTTAAACGGCATGGTTGGCCTAAGATTTTCAAGAAGATGGCTTTAGTCTAGCTGTTTTAATGCGAATGATGAGGAAATATCTTCCAAAGGTTGCGGAAAAAAAAGCAATACGCGCGATATTTTAAGAAAATATTAAGAAATCTAGCCAACATCAAAAAGTTTGCACATCGATGACATTACGTATAGAGTTATCCTTACTTTTCAAAGCAAATGGAGTTGCGCAGGCCATGGCCACCCAAAAATATACAGCCGAATCCATCGAGGTATTGACTGGGCTTGATCCCGTCAAACGCCGCCCCGGCATGTATACCGATACCACCCGACCCAACCACTTGGCGCAAGAAGTAATCGATAACAGCGTCGATGAGGCGATTGCCGGGTTTGCTAAATCCATAGAAGTGATTCTATATAAAGATGGTTCCTTATCCGTTGCGGATGATGGGCGCGGTATGCCGGTTGATAAACACCCTGAAGAAAAAATCCCAGGCGTGGAATTAATCTTGACGCGCTTGCATGCCGGCGGAAAATTCTCGCATAAAAATTACCAATTCTCCGGCGGTTTACATGGCGTCGGCGTCTCTGTGGTGAACGCTTTATCCAGCCATTTAGAAGTGGTAGTCAAGCGTGACGGTCAATCTTATCAAATGCGCCTACAAAACGGTGATGTCACAGAAAAGCTGCACGTTATCGGTAAAGTTAAAAATCAAGAAACTGGAACGTATATTCGCTTTTGGCCCAATGAGCATTATTTTGATACGCCTAAATTTTCCGTCCCTCAATTAAAACATGTCCTTCGTGCCAAAGCGGTATTATGTCCCGGTTTACATGTCACATTCCATGAAGAACAAACCGGTAAAACCGATGTGTGGCATTTTGAAGATGGCATGAAAGAATATTTATTGGGTTATTTGCAAGGCGTAGATTATTTACCTGAAACCCCATTTATTGGCCAATTAGTCGCACAAACCGAAACCGTCGACTGGGCTTTGGTCTGGCAAATTGATGGGGGTGAAAAACCCACCGAAAGTTATGTGAATTTAATCCCCACCGCACAAGGCGGTACGCATGTGAATGGTTTACGTGCAGGACTTTTAGAAGCACTGCGCGAATTTTGTGAAGTCAGAAATTTACTCCCGCGTGGCGTAAAACTCGCACCCGATGATGTATGGGAACAATGCGCCTATGTATTGTCAGTAAAAATGCAAGAACCCGCATTCGCATCACAAACTAAAGAGCGCTTAACTTCACGTCAATCCGCACCTTTCGTGCAAGGCGTAGTCAAAGATGCCTTAAGTTTATGGCTACATCAACACGTTACCGAAGGCGAAAAAATCGCGCAACTCGCGATCGAACAAGCACAAAAACGCACACGCGCAGGCAAAGCCGGGGTACGTA